>JAYSVE010000876.1:0-2853 GCA_043718725.1 Methylibium sp. | reverse complement strand
GCCCTTCGTGCTGTTCTCGCTGCCCTCGGGCGTGTGGCTGGACCGGGTGCGCAAGCTGCCGGTCTACATCGTCGGTGAAGTGGTGCTTGCCGGCGTGGTGGCCGGCGTGCCTTTGGCGTGGTGGATGGGCTGGCTGTCGATGCCGTGGCTCTACGTGGCGGGCTTCGTGATCGGCACGGTCTACACCACCGCGGGCGCGGCGGCGCAAATCGTGCTGACCCAGGTGGTGGCGCGCGACAGGCTGGTCGAGGCGCACGCCAAGAACGCCCTGGCCAGCTCGGGTGCGGAGGTCGCCGGCCCGGGCTTCGCGGGGGCCTTGATCAAGGTCGTGGGCGCGCCGCTGGCCTTGCTGGTGGACGCCGTGCTGCTGCTGAGTTCGGCCGCCATCCTGCGTGGCATCGTCGTCAACGAAGAGCGCCAGCCGCGGCCCGACGCAAGGTTCTGGCGCGATCTGCGTGTCGGCGTTCGTTTCGTCGCCGGCAACCGGTTGCTGGTGGCGCTGGCGCTGGTGGTGGGCGGCTGGCAGATGTGCCATCACGCGGCGATCGTCGTGCAAATCCTGTTCGCCACGCGCACGCTGGGCCTGAGCGAACAGGCGGTGGGGCTGAGCTACATGGGCATCGGCGTGGGCACCATCATCGCCAGCGTGCTCGGCAGCCGCATCAGCCGGCGCTTCGGGCCCGGGCCGTGTCTGGTGCTGGGGTTCGCCGTTTGCGGCGCCGGCTGGATGCTGCTGTCGTTCGCGCCGGCCAACGCCTGGGGCGTGGCGATGTTCGCGTCGACGCTGATGCTGTGGGCGGCCGGCGCGGTGCTGGTGTTCATCAACTTCCTGGCGCTGCGCCAGGCCGTCACGCCCGAGCCGCTGTTGGGCCGAATGACCAGCACGATACGCTGGCTGATCCTGATTCCCGCCGGGCCCGGCGCACTCATCGGCGGCTGGCTCGGCGAGCACGTGAGCCTGCGCGCTTCGCTGGCGTTCGCCGGCGGCAGCGCGTTGCTGCTGGCGCTGGCGGCATGGCGGGCGCCGGTGATCCGCAATGTGCGCGAGCTGCCCAAGCCGGAGAGCGCCGACGACTGGGTCGGCGCCGAGGCGGCGGTGCGCGCATCGCCCGTGCCGGACACTTACTGAAGGAACTGCGCGATGGACCCCTTGCTGATCGATGTGCCCGAGCGGCTGCTGACCGAACGCTTCATCCTGCGCTGCCCGCGGCCCGGCGATGGCGCCACCCTCAACGCCGCCGTCTGCGACACGCTGGAGGACTTGCGTCCCTGGATGCCCTGGGCGCAGGCGGCGCCCTTGCTGGACGAATCGGAAGCCTACTGTCGCCGCAACGAGGCGCGGTTCCGGTTGCGCGAAGACTTGGCCTATTTCATCTTCGAGCGCGAACCCGATGGCCGCGAGGGCGTGCTGGTGGGCTCGGCCGGCCTGCACCGCATCGACTGGACGGTGCGTCGCTTCGAGGTCGGTTACTGGCGCCGCGCCGGACTGCCGGGCCACGGCATTGCGACCGAAGCGGCACGGGCGCTGAGCCGCCTGGCCTTCGACCGGCTCGGCGCCCGGCGGGTCGAGGTGCGCATGGACGACGCCAACACGCCCAGCCAAAAGGTGGCCGAGCGTGCCGGCTTCAGCTTCGAAGGCCTGCTGCGTCAGGACACGCTCGACGTCCAGGGCGCGGCGCGCAACACGCGCGTCTATGCGCGCGTGCGTGGGGTCGAAGAGCCGCTGGAGGCGACCTGAGTTTCAGGCCGGCGCAGAGGTGGCCGGTGAGAGCCGGTCCACCGCGTCGGTGATGACGCCGCTGACGCCCTGCGCGATCAGGCGCTGCGCATCGGCCGGTTCGTTGACCGTGTAGACCAGCGCCCGAAAACCGGCGCTGCTCAGCCGCCCGATCAGCGCCGCGTCCATCAGCACATGGTTCGTCACGACGGCCAGGCAGCCCAGGCGTTGCGCCATCTCGAACCAGCCGTCCCACAGGCTGTCCAGCAACAGCGCGCGCGGCAGCTTGGGCGCGCACTGCTGCGCGGCCTGCAAGGCGTCGGGGCGAAACGAGCTGAGCAAGGGCGGCACGGCCTGCCCCGCCCACAGGCGTTCGGCCGCGATCGCCACGACCCGTCCGGTGTCGGTCTCGCGCCCCGTCGTGGGCTTGATTTCGATGTTCAGCGCAAAGCCGTTCGCCAGGCAGAAGCGGGCGACCGCGTCCAGGCTGGGCGGCGGTTCGCCGGCAAAGGCGCGGCTGTGCCAGCCCCCGGCATCCAGGCGTGACAGCTCGGCCCAATCGCGATCACCCGCCATGCCTTGCTGCGCCGTGGTGCGCTGCAGCGTGTCGTCGTGCAACAGGAAGGGCACACCATCGGCGCTCAGCTTGACGTCGCACTCGAAGGCACGGTAGCCGTGGCCGGCGCCGACGCGAAAGGCGGCCAGCGTGTTCTCCGGCGCCAAGCTGCCGGCGCCGCGGTGCGCGATCCAAAGCGGGTAGGGCCAATCCGTCATCAGCCCACCCGCTGCTGGGTTTGGGCGTCGAACCAATGCAACTGGGGCGCGGGCGCCAGCAGCGCCACCGTGTCGCCAACGACCGGCGGCGCCAGCGTGGCGTCCATGCGCAAGGTGAACAGCGCATCTCCCAGCCGCCCGTACACCAGCCGCTCGGCGCCCAGCATTTCGATGACCTCCACCTTGAGCGGCCAGCCCGCGCCGCCGGTGCCGCCGGTGCCGCCTGTGCCGCCGCTGCCAATGGGGCCGATCTGCGCGTGCTCGGGACGCAGCCCCAGGATCATTTCGCCGGCTCGCGGCACCGGAGTCGGCAAGGCGAGGACCTGGCCCCCCACGCGGAACTGCGAGCCTTCGGCGTGGCC
>JAYSVE010000875.1:0-16555 GCA_043718725.1 Methylibium sp. | reverse complement strand
TGCGGCTGCGCAAGTAGCTGTCGGCCTCGTCGAGCAACAGGACCGACTCCTCGGTCTGGGCCTCGTCAAACATCTTGGCCATGTTCTGCTCGGTCTCGCCCACGTACTTGCTGACCAGGTCGCTGGCCTGGCGAATCATCAGCGGGCGCTGCAACTCGTGGGCGATGTGTTCGGCCAGCGCGGTCTTGCCGGTGCCCGGGGGCCCGTAAAAACACAGCGTGCCGAAGCCCTTGCGGCGCAGCGCTTCAACAATCTTGGGCACCTCGAAGCGCGATTCGGTGTTGACCAGGCTCAGGTCGTAGTTCGTCACGACGCGCCGCGCACCGCGCTCCTTGGGGGTGTTGCCCAAGGCCTTGTCGGCGTTGCCAAGCTGGCGTTCGATCAGCGATTCGACATCGGTGCCGTCGCCGGCCAGGCCGGCAAATTTGACCGCGGTGCGAATCTGCGCCGGCGTCAGGCCTTTGCGCTCGGCGAGCCTGGCCGCAAAGCCCTCGCCCACCGGTACGCCAGCCAACGCGCGTGAGACGAGTGACTCGCGGGCCCCGGGCGGCGGGCTCTTCAACTCCAGGTGGTACTGGAAGCGGCGCCGAAACGCCGGGTCGATCTGCTCGATGCGGTTGGTGATCCAGATCACCGGCACCGGGTTGGTTTCGAGGATCTGGTTGACCCAGGCCTTGCCGCTGACACTGCCCGTTGGCGCGCCATCGCCGGTGTCCAGTCGGGCCATCAACTGCGCGCTTTCGGTGGAGATCGGCGGGAACACGTCTTCGACCTCGTCAAACAGCAGCGCCACGTTGCTGCTGGCCTTCAGGAACACCTGGCTGATCTGCAGCGAGCGATAGCGGTCGCGGCCGCTGAGCGAGTTGCCGTCGCGGTCGGCGTATTCGACCTCGTACAACTCGAGCCCGGCCGCCTGCGCCGCCACCTTGGCCAGTTCGGTCTTGCCGGTGCCGGGCGGCCCGTACAGCAGCACGTTGACCCCTGGCTCCTTGCGCGCCACGGCGTTGCGCAGCAGCGCGGTCATCATCTGCTGGTCGACGCCGACGTAGTCGAAGTCGCTGCCGCTGAGCTGGCTGCGCTTGGCCGGCCGGGTGAACACCGCCATCAGGTCGGACGGGCCCTCGTACTTGCGCATCAGCACCGGAGGCAACTGCTCGCTGACCTTCATCAGGTCGGCCAGATCGGTGATGTTGTGTTCGGAGATCAGGTTCTCGACCATGCCGATACGCTCCAACCGCGACCCGGCGCGCAAGGCCTCGGCCACATCGGTGGCGCTGACGCCGGCGACGCTGGCAATCGCCGCATAGGCTTCTTGCGCATTGGCGACCTTGAACTCGACCAGCAGGCCGCGCAGATCACGCTGGTAGCGCGCCAGGGTGCCGTAGAGCAGCAAGGCGCGCTCGGCGCCGTTGAGTTGCAGCAACCCGGCCAGCGCGTCGATGTTCTTCTCGACCAGCGTCGACTCTTTCTTCAGGCTCTTGTTGAGCCATTCGGCCGTCGCCCCCAGCACGGTCAACAGGTCCTTGGGCGCGTCCTTGATGTATTCGTCGATGTAGAAGTACAACGTGCCCTCTTCGTAGGGCCCGCGCCAGCCGCCGTGGCGGGTGATGAAGGCCTCGTCGGTGAGCGCCTCGTGGCCGCGCCAATGCTCGTTGCCCTTGCAGCGCACGTTCAGGAAAGCGCGCAGCCGCATCAGCACGGCCGTCGGCCAGACCATGTGTTTGCCGGCCAGCGAGAGCAGGCTGTTCCAGTCGCGCCGCAAGTTGAAGCGGCCGGCGTTGCGCATGGTCAGCGTCAGCACAAACTGGGAACACATGCGATCGAGCACCGGCGCGTCGGTGAGCCCGGGGGACAGAATCAGTCGCGCGTCACTGTGTGCCTTCACCATCCCACAACTCCTGCTGGCGAACGTCAATGCATCTTGGCGCAGTGTGCGCCTCGCGGCAAGCCCATCGGACCGGCCGAGTCTTGAGCGGACCATAACGCAGGATGGGGGATCGGCGACCACAGGCGCCCGCAACAAATGTTGCAGTTCACGGTCGGCGGTGAAACTGTGGCAGGTTGCGCGGCCACCCGCCGGGTGAAGGTTCAGTGCAACACGACAGGCTGCTGCATCAGCGGCGCAAACCCCTCGAGGTAGTCGTCGATTTCTTCTTCCGACGGGCCCGACTTGATCAAGGCGTCGACGCCTTGCTTGAACGTCTCCGCCAGGGCACCCTCGAGAAAGATTTCCTTACGGGCGAACTTGTCGACGATTTCGTAACCGCCGCGCGGCAACGCATCGCCGTGCGGCGAGCCCGGGTGCGGCGTGGCATCGGTCAACGCCTCGAAAAGCACCACCGCAAAATTGTCCGAGTTGTAAAGCATGTGCATGAACTGTCCTCCTGAGGTGCCAACTGGGTCCGCGAACGCCAAATGCAAGCCACGGGAACCCAGACGGGTCGAAGAGCGGCACCAGCCGGCCCGGCGCGCCCGGCCTCAGGGCGTGCCGACGCTGTCTTGCAACAGCAACTCCAGGCCTTGATCGTCCGGGCCCGAGCGCCAGGTGGCGCGGGCCGGTAAATGATGCCGCCGCGGGTCCAGCCAGACTTCGACGCGGGTGTCGTGGACACCCTGCGCGTCGCGAACAAACTTTGCGGCCTGCACCGCTCCGGCGCCGGTCGCAACCGGTTCGTGGCCGGCAAAGCGGAACACCCACAGGCTGGAGTCCGCGCGCGCGCCCACCACATGGATCACGACCTTGCCGCCGTCTTGCAGGCGCTGGGGTTCGGCCGAGACCACGGCTGCGAGCTGGATCATCCAGCTCAGCCGGTCTTGAGACCCGATCAGCAAGGGGTATTCGATGCTGGGCCCCGAGAACGTGATCTTGCCCGCCTGGCGCTGAAAATTGGCCGCTTGAGTGGCACCGCGAAGGCGCAGATCGGTAAAGCGCATGGGCGCAACGCCGGCTTCGTCGAAGCCGCCCTGGCTGGTCTGGGTCAGCACCGTCAAACCGGCCAGCCGGCCCTCCAGGTGGGCTTCATAGCGCTCGCCTTGAGGGCGCCAGCGGAGTTCGCCGCTGCCCTGCAGCGCGCCGCGTCGCAATTGGTAACTCAATGTCAGGGCCGGTGGAATGAGGGTGCGGTAGACCGGCAATTCCTGGTCGGATGTGGCTGAAGTCTGGTGCGGCAAGGGCTGCTCGGCCGGACGCGGGGCCAGGTCGGACGACATCGCGGACGACATCGCGGCCGGCAACGCTGGGTCGGTTGAGCCGGCCAGCACGGCGGTGGGCTCGGGCACGGGGTCGGGTTGCGGCTCGGGCTGGACAACCGTCGACGCCGCGATTTCGGGTTTCGGCCGGGACGGGGGTCGACGCGGCGCGGTCGCCTTGACGCTCGGTTTGGGCTGCGGCGCGACGCGTTCGACCGGCGCCGCGGTCGCCACCCGTTCAGGCTCCGGCTCCAGCACCCGGACGTGCATCGCCGCCAACGCAGCGGGCTGCGAAAGACGGCCCGCAGCCGGCCATGGCAACCCACCCAGCAAGCTCGCATGCAGCAGCAACGCTACGCCGGCCAAGCCGGCCAGGGCCACGTTGCGGCGCCGCACATGCAGCGTGGCGCGCGGCGGTTTCACAAGCATCGACAATATCGACAATAGCGCTCCTCCGGAAACCCGCCCGACTCCATGAAACTTGCCACCTACAAAGACGGATCGCGCGACGGCCAATTGATCGTCGTGTCGCGCGACCTGAGCAGCGCACACTATGCCAGCGAGATCGCGACCCGCTTGCAACAGGTGCTGGACGACTGGAACTTCGTCTCGCCGCAGCTCGAAGAACTGTCGCAGACCTTGAACCACGGCCGGGCCCGCCACGCCTTCGCCTTCGATCCCAGGCTGTGCATGGCGCCGCTGCCGCGCGCCTGCCAGTGGGCCGACGGCTCGGCCTTCATCAACCATGTGGAGCTGGTGCGCAAGGCGCGCGGCGCCCAGGTGCCCGAGAGCTTCTACACCGACCCGTTGATGTACCAGGGCGGCAGCGACGATTTCCTCGGACCTTGCGACGACATCGTCTGCGCGGATGAGGATTTCGGCATCGACTTCGAAGCCGAGGTTGCCGTCATCACCGGCGATGTGGCCATGGGCACCCCTGCGGACCAGGCACTGGAGAGCGTGCGGCTGCTGATGCTGGCCAACGACGTGAGCCTGCGCAACCTGATCCCCGCCGAACTGGCCAAGGGCTTCGGCTTCTTCCAGAGCAAGCCCGCCACCGCCTTCAGCCCGGTCGCGGTGACGCCGGACGAGTTGGGGCCAGCCTGGCGCGGCGGCCGGGTCCACCTGAACCTGGAGAGCATTTGGAACGGCGCCCGCGTCGGCCTGTGCGACGCCGGCGCGGAAATGACCTTCCACTTCGGCCAGTTGATCCATCACCTTTGCAAGACGCGCAACGCGCGCGCCGGCAGCATCATCGGCAGCGGCACGGTGAGCAACAAGGACTGGACCCGCGGCTATTCGTGCATTGCCGAAAAGCGCGCCATCGAGACCATCGAAAGCGGCGCGCCGGCGACCGCCTTCATGAAATTCGGCGACACGGTACGCATCGAGATGAAGGGCGCGGACGGCATGAGCGTGTTCGGTGCCATCGAGCAGCGGGTTGCCTCGCTATCATGATGGCTTCTCCGGCCCGCACATCCGCCTGAACCGGAGCCCCAACATTCTTTCCGGAGTCGACCATGCCTGCCCTGCTCTCTGACGTGGACCCCGGCGGCCTGCTCGAGTATTCGGTCGTCTACACCGATCGTGCGCTCAACCACATGTCGCAGAACTTCCAGGGGGTGATGCGCGACATCTCCGCCACCTTGAAGAAGGTCTACAACGCCAAATCGGCCGTGGTCGTGCCGGGCAGCGGCACCTTCGGCATGGAAGCGGTGGCGCGGCAATTCGGCACCGGCAAGAAATGCCTGGTGCTGCGCAATGGCTGGTTCAGCTACCGCTGGACGCAGATCTTCGAGATGGGAAGCATTCCGGCGTCGTCGACCGTGCTCAAGGCGCGCCGCGCCGAACCCGGCAAGCAGGTCTCGTTCGCGCCGGCGCCGCTCGCCGAGGTGATTGCCAGCATCCAGGAGTTGCGTCCCGACGTGGTGTTCGCGCCGCACGTCGAAACCTCGGCCGGCATGATCCTGCCCGACGCCTACCTGCGCGCGGTCGCCGACGCCGTGCATGCGGTCGGCGGGCTGTTCGTGCTGGACTGCATCGCCTCGGGCACGATCTGGGTCGACATGGACCAGACCGGCGTCGACGTGCTGGTGAGCGCGCCGCAAAAGGGCTGGAGCTCGTCGCCGTGCTGTGCGCTGGTGATGTTGAGCGAGCGGGCGCGCACGCGCATCGATTCGACCCAAAGCACCAGCTTCGCCTGCGACCTGCGCAAGTGGCTTCAGATCATGGAAGCCTACGAAGGCGGCGGCTTCGCCTACCACGCCACCTTTCCCACCGACGCCCTCACGCGGCTGCGCGACGTGATGCGCGAAACCGAGGCGTACGGCTTCGCCAAGGTGCACGCCGAGCAGCAGCGGTTGGGCGACCAGGTGCGCGCGCTGCTGGCGGGCAAGGGCTTCAAAAGTGTCGCGGCCGAGGGCTTCCAGGCCCCTGGCGTGGTGGTGCTCTACACCGAAGACGCCGACATGCAGTCGGGCAAGAAGTTGCTCGCCCAAGGCCTGCAGATCGCCGCCGGCGTGCCGCTGCAATGCGACGAGGGCGCCGACTTCCAGACCTTTCGCATCGGCCTGTTCGGGCTGGACAAGCTGCACAACATTGAGCGCACGGTGCAAAGCCTGGACCGGGCGTTCAGCCGGTTGCAGTAGCGCGTCGATCGCGCTCGCCGGGAACCGACCGCGCCGGTCAGAAGACGATTCGGCGCTCCGCGTCGCCTGCGCGGGTCTGAAGCAGAACGTGTGCATCACCAGCGGCGGCAGGGCGATGTCGCAGACCCGCAATCCCACAGTGCGACGCACGGAGGTTTCCTGATGAGCGCAGAACTGCCCCGCACCTTCAAGGTCGTCACACTGTGGCTGCTGGCGGGACTGGTCGTTTTTTTGAGCATCCAGTGGTGGCAATACCACCAGGCGCAAACCCGTTTTCAGTTCGATGGCGACGTCATCGAGATTCGCCGCGGCGGCGACGGCCACTACCACTGGCCGGGCAGCGTCAACGGCCGGGCGGTCGACTTCCTGATCGACACCGGCGCGACCGGCACGGCGATCTCGGCGGCGCTGGCGCGCGAGTTGCGCCTGCCCAGCAGCGGAGCCGTGCAGTCGAGCACCGCCGGTGGCAGGGTCACGGGGCAAATGGTGCGTGCCGACGTGACATTGCAAGGGGGGGTCCGTGCCGAACGCCTGCGCCTGGTCGCCCTGCCCGATCTGGACGACCGGCCGCTGTTGGGCATGGACGTGCTGGGCCGACTGCGCTGGCAACAGCGCGACGGTGTGCTGCGCATCGACCTGCGTCCGATCACCTGAGCCCCGCCGGGGAGCCAGCCGATGACCCTTGTTCCATTCATTCGCATTGGCTCATGCAAGTGCCCGGCGGCGCCGGCCTGGCGCGGCGCCTGGCTGGCGCTGATGCTGCTGGCGGCGGGGCCGGCGCAGGCGCGGACCGCCGTCGTCTGCCCGCCCGAGGCCCGCGCCCCGGCGCCCGAACAGATCCAGACCGCCATGCGCCAGGCGCGCGACCGCGGCTTCCTGTGGCGCATCCGCAAGGACGGGCGCGAATCGTTTTTGTTCGGGACAGTGCATGTGGCCCGCCTGGAATGGATGTTCCCCGGCCCCACCGTGGCTCGCGCCCTGCAGGCCAGCGACACCGTGGCGCTGGAGTTGGACATGTCGGACCCCGACGTGGTGCGGCGCATGGCCGCGCACATGGCGGCCCCGCCGGGTCAGTCGATTCCCAAGCCGCTGAAAGCCAGACTGCGTGGCCTGGCCCAGGCGGCCTGCCTGGCGCCGGCCCGGATCGACGGTCTCGTTCCGGAGATGCAAATCGCCACCTTGAGCGTGATGATCGCGCGCCATGACGGCCTCGACCCGGCCTATGGCATCGACGTCTTTCTGGCCGGCTACGGCCGCGGCGCGAAGAAGACGGTGGTGTCCCTTGAAACCCCCGAGCGGCAGATGCAGGCGATTCGCATGGCCTCGCCGGCGCAGACCCTCGAGGCGCTCGAACAAGGCATTGCCGATCTGGAGGCCGGGCGGGTTCGGCCGATGCTGCTGCGCTTGGCCAAGGTCTGGGCCAATGCCGACCGGGCAGCACTGTCGCGCTACGAAGAGTGGTGCGACTGCATGAAGACCGAGCGCGACCGCCTCACGATGAAGCGCCTGCTCGACGAGCGCAACCCGGCCCTGGCCGACGCCATCGCGGCCTTGCACGCCAGCGGCAAGTCGGTGTTCGCGGCGGTCGGCAGCCTGCACATGTTCGGACCGACGGCCCTGCCCTTGCTGATGGCCGAGCGCGGCTTTACGGTCGAGGCCGTCGAATTCGGTGCGGCAGGCGTCGCCGGCGCCGCCAGCCGCAGCCGACCATGAGCCGGGGCGCGCGGCGCTCAAAAGTTCAATTGACCGCCAGCGTGTAGCTGCCCGCCGCACCCGACGCGCCGCTATAGAAGCGCACCCGAACATAGTAGGTTGCCGGCGCGCCCGAGGTGTTGGTCACGCTCGCGGTGTCGACCAGGCCGGTGCCACGGATGCTTCTGGCGACCAGGGTGCCGGCGCTGTTGTAGAGGTACAGGTCGTAGTCCGAGGCGCTGTTGGGCGTCAACGTGCCGCGCAGCGTGGCGCCGGCGGCGACGTTGAGCTTGAAGTAGTCGGTGTCGCTGCTGCTGGCCATCGTGCCGCTCAGCGTGGCACCGGGTGCCAGTGCCTGCGCGCTGGCGGTGCTGTTGTTGGGCTCCACTTCGGTGGCCGAAGGCGGCGGTGGTGGCGGCGGCGGGCTGCCACCGCCGGCGGCATCGATGGCCGCGCTGGCGTCGACGATGCCGGTGCCGCACAACGAGCAGGTGGCCGGGAACGGCCGGGCCGAGCTTTTCAGGCGCGCGGCCACGTCGTCCGGCGCGAGGCCGGGGTTTTTGGCCAACATCAGCGCGACCACGCCGGCCACGTGCGGCGTGGCCATCGAGGTGCCCTGGTAGTGCGCGAAGCTGTCCGCACCGGGTGCATTGGCACCGTTGTTCAAGGTCGACAAGATGCCGTTGGCGGCGCTGCTGCGCATGTCGCCGCCCGGTGCGGCCACCGCCACGACCGCGCCGTAGTTGGAATAGTAGGCGCGAGCGCCGCTGCGGTTGGTTGCCGCCACGGTGATCACACCGGCGCAGCTTGCCGGTGAAAAGTTGGCTGCGTTGGCGTTGGAGTTGCCCGCCGCCACCACCACCACCGTGCCGCGGCTGCGTGCTGAATTGATCGCATCCTGCGAGGCGGCGTCGCAGGCGCCGCTGCCGCCCAGCGACAGGTTGATGACCCTGGCCGGCGTGGGGTTCGCCGGCACGCCGGGAACCGATCCGCCCGACGCCCAGACGATGCCGGCGGCAATGTCGGAGGTGTAGCCGCCGCATTTTCCGAGCGCGCGCACCGGCAGCACCTTGGCATTGAAGGCGACGCCGGCCACCCCTGAGCTGTTGTTGGTCAACGCCGCGATGGTGCCCGCCACATGGGTGCCATGCCAACTGCTGGGCCGGCTCTGGGTCGGCTGGCCGCCGCCGCAGGCGCCGGCGGCGACCGCGTCACCCGGGTCCAGCGCGCTGTTGTCGCGGCCGTTGCCGTCGTTGGAAACAAAGCTGTCGTTGATGAAGTCGTAGCCCGGCAGGATGTTGGCGGCCAGGTCGGCATGCGGCCGGTAACCGGTGTCGACGACCGCGACGACCACGCCGGTGCCGGTGGCCTTGTCCCAGGCCGGCGGCAGGTTCAGGCCGCCCAGCGCTTCGAAGAAGTGCCATTGCTGGCCGTATTGGGTGTCGTTGGGCGTGACCAGGGTCGTCAGTATGCGGTCGGGTTCGGCGTACTCAACGCTGGCATCGGTGGCCATGATGTCGCGCGCCAGCCGCTGCACGTCGGCATGCGCCAGGCGCTGCTCAAGCTTCATCACCTGCGAGCCCGCCGCACCGTCGCGCAGCCATTGCATGCGCAGGCCGAGTCGCGCTGCCGCGTCGACGGCCGGTCGGTGGCGCAGCGCCCGGCCCGCCTCCGCGGCCGCCGGCCCGGTCGATGCGCCGCGGTATTTGATGATGAGACGGTCGGTCGGCAGTGGCTCGTCCGCGCCGGCGGCCGCGCTGGGCTCGGCGGCCGGCAGCGTCCCGCCGGCCTGTGCGGCGCGCGGCCACAGCGCCACCAGGGCGCCGACAACGAGCACGCCGGACAGGCGCCACGGCCACGCCACGGCGGGGCAGGCGGCCGCGTCAGACTTTGTCATGCATCTCATCGTGATTGCTCCTGGACATCGGGATTCGGATCGCGCAGAACTGCGGGTCGTCGACGAGATCAACCCGCAGACGACCCGCAAACCTAGGCGCCGACCGGCCCGAATTCAAACTCGCTGACAAAGTGTTGCCGGTCTTGCAGAGCTTTGCCGAAAAGTGTCGGATGCTCGCCCGCCTTGCGTTGACACAACGCGCTCGGCCGGCGCCGGCCGGTGTCTTGTGCCGCAGCCTTGTGCCGCGGCCTTGACAAAGCGCTGCAAAGCGCCGCTCGCGCGCTCGCGCGGGCCTCGGCGAGGCGACGGTGGGCGCACAATCCAGTGCACCCAGCGCCACCAGGGAGTCCCCATGACCGATGCCTCCAGCTTCACCAAGTTCGTCCCCGGTTTCGACTTCCTTCAAGGCCTGTTCAAGGACGCCGGTTCGGCGCTGCCCGGCATGGGCCAATGGGTCGCGCCCACGCTGGACCCGAAGGAGCTGGAAAAGCGCATCGGCGAGTTGCGCACGGTGCAGTACTGGCTCGAACAGAACGCGCGCATGCTGGGCGCGACGATCCAGGCGCTCGAAGTGCAACGCATGACGCTGTCCACGCTGAAGACCATGAATGTGCAGATGGAAGACCTGCGCGATTCCCTGAAGATCCGCGTGCCGGGGGTGGACCCGGATTCGGCTCCAGTCGACGAAGCCGCCGCGTCGGCGACCCAGCCCTTGCCCCGGGCCGACGCGGTGCCCGCCGCAGCACCGGTCGATCCGACCCAATGGTGGGGCGCATTGACACAGCAGTTCGCCCAGCTCGCGGCGACGGCGATCAAGGACAACGCCGCCGACGTGGCCAGGAACCTGGCAACGTCGATGGTCAAAAGCGGCGTCGATGCCGCCGGCCAGACGCTCAAGGCCGCGGCCGCCGTACCGGCCGGGGTGGCGCGCAAGGTCGGTGGCGCAGCCGCCAAAGGCGTTGCGCGCGCCAAACGGGCGGCGCCCCGGGCCTGACCCGGGCTCAGCTCCGTTGGTCTTGCCGCCGTCGCCATGAAACTCTTCCTGCACGCCCACGCCACCCACCCGGAGGCCTCCACGGCGCTGGCGCTGGCCGCTGCGCAAATCGAAGCCCAGCGGCTGGCGCCGGGCCGCGCCTGTGCTCCGACGCTGGGCTGGCTCTACCTCACCGACCACTTTGCCGGCCGCGCCGAAGCCTTGCTGGCCGACGTCCACCAACGCTGGCCAGGCGTGGCCTGGGTCGGGGCGGTCGGGGTCGGCATCGCGGCCGGCGGCGTCGAATATTTCGACGAGCCCGCGCTGGCATTGATGCTGGCCGAGTTGCCGCCTGCGCAGTTTCGGGTTTTTTCCGGCGCCCGCCCGCTGGGCGACTTTGCCGCCCACACGGCCCAGGTGCATGCCGACCCGGCCACGCCAGACCTGGCCGAATTGATCGCCGACATGAGCCGGCGCACCGCCAGCGGTTATTTGTTCGGCGGGCTCGCCTCGGCGCGCAAGCGCCCTCTGCACATGGCCGAGGCGGTCCTGCAAGGCGGCTTGTCGGGTGTCGCCTTCGGGCCACAGGTCGGCCTGGTGTCGCGGGTCACGCAAGGCTGCCAACCGGTCGGCCCGTTGCGCACCGTGACCGAGGCCCACCACAACGTCATCGCCTCGCTGGACGGTGAACCCGCGCTCAACTGCCTGCTGCGCGACCTGCAACTCGAAGAACTGGCCGAGCCCCGCGACGCCCTGCCCAAGCTGCGGCACACGCTGGTGGGCTTGAGCGACGCGCCCGGCGCGCAGCCGGCACGCCGCGGCGGGTTCGACACGCCGGCCCGGCGCGGCGCCTTCGGCTCGGACACGCGGGTGCGCCACCTGATCGGGCTGGACCCGGCGCGCCGCGGCATTGCCATTGCCGACCTGGCGCAGCGCGGCATGCAACTCGCGTTCTGCACCCGCAACACCGAGGCGGCGCGACGCGACCTGATGCGCATCTGCGCCGAGATTCGCGAAGAGGTCGAGCCCGAAACCCTGCCGCTGGCGCGCGCGAACGTCCTGAAGGGCACCGAGGCCCAAAGGTCGGTGCCGCCCGATGCCGCCGGCGTCGCGTCCAACGGCATCGCCGGCGCGATCTACATCAGTTGCACCGGCCGCGGGGGCGCCCACTTCGGTGCGCCGTCGGCCGAGCTGGCCCTGGTGCGCCACGCGCTCGGCGATGTGCCGCTGGTGGGGTTTTTTGCCGCCGGCGAGATCGCCCGCCACCACCTGTACGGCTACACCGGCGTGCTGACGGTCTTCGACGCGCGCTGAGGCAGGCGCCGGCCATGCCGGTTTTGCGCTGGCGTCAAAGCCGCTTTGACACAACCCGGTGAACTGTTGCGCCGCGCCGGGCCCGCGGCGCGCTACAGTCACAGCCGCATCGCAGCGACGCGCTTCAGGCCGAACCTGTCGGCTCGCGATTGCCCAGGAAACCGCCCATGAATGCACCGTTGCCACCCGCCGTCGCCACTGATCCCCTGGAGCGTTCGCGACGCCAGTCCGAAGTGGTGACGGCGCTGGGCGAATGGCTGCCGGCGCATGCGCTGCTGTGGCATGCCGAGGACACCGTGCCCTATGAATGCGACGGCCTCACCGCCTATCGCGAAACACCGATGCTGGTGGCCCTGCCGGAAACCGAAGACCAGGTCGCGGCCGTGCTGCGCACCTGCCACCGCCTGAACGTGCCGGTGGTGGCGCGCGGTGCCGGCACCGGTTTGAGCGGCGGCGCCTTGCCGCATGCGCGCGGCGTGACGCTCAGCCTGGCCAAGTTCAACCGGATCATCAATGTCGATGGGCTGGCCCGAACCGCCACCGTGCAAAGCGGCGTGCGCAACCTGGCCATCAGCGAAGCCGCCGCGCCGCTGGGCCTGTACTACGCGCCCGACCCGAGCAGCCAGATCGCCTGCACCATCGGCGGCAACGTGGCTGAAAATTCGGGCGGCGTGCACTGCCTGAAGTACGGCCTGACGCTGCACAACGTGCTGCGGGTGCGCGGCTTCACGGTCGAAGGCGAGCCGGTGGAGTTCGGCTCCGAGGCGCTCGACTGCGCCGGGCTCGACCTGATCAGCGTGCTGGTCGGCAGCGAAGGCATGCTGGCCGTGACCATCGAAGTCACCGTCAAGCTGGTCCCCAAGCCGCAGCTCGCGCGCTGCATCATGGCCAGCTTCGACGACATCCGCAAGGCTGGCGACGCGGTCGCCAGCGTGATCGGCGCCGGCATCATCCCGGCCGGCCTGGAGATGATGGACAAGCCCATGACCGCGGCCGTCGAAGACTATGTTCACGCCGGCTACGACCTCACGGCCGAAGCCATTCTGCTGTGCGAAAGCGATGGCACGCCCGAAGAGGTGGCCGAAGAAATCATCCGCATGGTCGAGGTCCTGCGCGCCAGCGGCGCCACCCGCATCGAGGTCAGCGCCAACGAGGCCCAGCGGCTGACGTTCTGGAGCGGGCGCAAGAACGCCTTCCCGGCAAGCGGGCGCATCAGCCCCGACTACATGTGCATGGACTCGACGATCCCGCGCAAGCGCCTGGCCGACATCCTGCTCGCGATCCAGCAGATGGAGGCGAAGTACGGCCTGCGCTGCGCCAACGTGTTTCATGCCGGTGATGGCAACCTGCACCCGTTGATCCTGTTCGACGCCAACGACCCCGACCAGTTGCGCCGCTGCGAACTGTTCGGCGCCGACATTCTGGAAACCAGCGTCGCAATGGGCGGCACCGTCACCGGCGAGCATGGCGTGGGGGTCGAGAAACTCAGTTCGATGTGCGTGCAGTTCTCACCCGCCGAGCGCGAGCAGATGCTGGCCATGAAACGCGCCTTCGACCCCAAGGAACTGCTCAACCCGGGCAAGGTGATCCCCAGCCTGTCGCGCTGCGCCGAGTACGGCAAGATGCATGTGCGGCGCGGGCTGCTGCCGTTTGCCGACATTCCGCGCTTTTAGCATGTCGCCCCCCACGCTCGCTCCGCTGGCGGCCCGAGATATCAGCCCTGGTGGCGGCCCGTCAGTGCCGAGATGAACATCAACGACCCTGCGCTGCAGGTCCTGATCGATCGCGTTCAAAGTGCGCTTTCGGCGGGCGTTCAGCTCGACATTCGCGGCGGTGGCACCAAGGCCTTTTACGGCGAGGCGCCGCAGGGTGAAGCGCTGGACACGCGCGTGCTCGAGGGCATCTCCAGCTACGAGCCCACCGAGCTGGTCGTCACCAGCCGTTGCGGCACGTCGCTGGCAGAGCTGGAAGGCGTGCTGGCCGAAAAGGGCCAGTGCCTGCCGTTCGAGCCGCCGCATTTCAGTGCGGGCGCCACGGTCGGCGGCATGGTCGCGGCGGGGCTGGCCGGCCCGTCGCGTGCCGCGGTCGGCTCGGTGCGCGACTACGTGCTCGGCGCGACGCTGCTGAACGGCCGCAACGAGGTGTTGAGTTTTGGCGGGCAGGTGATCAAGAACGTCGCCGGCTACGACCTGTCGCGGCTGCTGGCGGGCTCGATGGGCACCTTGGGGGTCATTCTGGAGGTGTCGCTCAAGGTCCTGCCGATGGCGCCGGTCACGGCCACGCTGCGGCTGCAAATGGAGCAGGCGCAGGCGCTGGACCAGTTGAACCGCTGGGGCGGCCAACCGCTGCCGCTGAACGCCAGCGCCTGGTGGGACGGGGCCTTGATCGTGCGGTTGCGGGGTGCGGCGGCGGCGGTGCAGGCGGCCAAGGCAAAGATCGGCGGCGAGCTCATCGAGCCGCACCTGGCCAACCCTTTCTGGCAGGGCTTGCGCAACCAGGCTGACGAATTTTTCGACCACGCTCGCGCTGCCGTCAAGGGCGGGGCCGGGCTGTGGCGCCTGTCGGTGCCGCAGACCGCGCCGCCGCTGGACTTGAACGGCGAGTTGCTGATCGAGTGGGGCGGCGCGCAACGCTGGCTGTGCAGCGCAACCCCGGCCGCTCTGGTGCGCGACGCCGCGGCCAGGGTCGGTGGCCACGCCACCTTGTTCAGCGCCAGGGACAAGTCGGCCGGCGCCTTTGCGCCGCTCAAGTCGCCGCTGGACCGGATTCACCGCGAGCTGAAAAAGTCGTTCGACCCGGCCGGCGTGTTCAACCCGGGCCGCCTCTACCCGGGCCTGTGAGGCACGGCCCGCTCATGAACATCGACGTCGCATCCGCATGGCGCTGGGCGTGCAGGCCTTGCTGGCCTCGCTGTTGATTCCCATGCTCGCAAGTCTGTTCTGACCGTAGCCGCGCCACGCCATCCAGCCCTCACCTCCAAAGACTTCGCCCATGCAAACCAAACTTGCGCACGAGTTCCAGAACACGCCCGATGGCCAGGCCGCCGAAGCGATCTTGCGCAAATGCGTGCACTGCGGTTTTTGCACCGCCACCTGCCCCACCTACCAGTTGCTGGGCGACGAACTCGACGGCCCGCGCGGGCGCATCTACCTGATCAAGCAGATGCTCGAAGGGGCGCCGGTCACCCGCAAGACCCAGCTCCACCTGGACCGCTGCCTGACCTGCCGCAACTGCGAAAGCACCTGCCCCTCGGGCGTGCAGTACGGCCACCTGGTGGACATCGGCCGCAAGCTCGTCGACCAGCGTGTCGAGCGGCCCGCCGGCGAGAAGGCGCTGCGCTGGTTGCTGAAAGAAGGCCTGACCTCGCCGCTGTTCGGCCCGTTGCTGAAGGTCGGACAACTGGCACGGCCGCTGCTGCCGGCGGCGATCAAGAACAAGGTTCCCGGCGCTGCCGGAGCGCTCGCGCACCGCTGGCCGACGCGCCAGCATGGGCGCAAGGTGCTGATGCTGATGGGCTGCGTGCAGCCGGCGATGATGCCCAACATCAACAGCGCCACCGCGCGCGTGCTCGACGCCGCCGGCATCCAGACCCTGGTCGCCGACGACGCCGGCTGCTGCGGCGCGATCCGCTCGCACCTGGGCGATGTCGATGGCGGGCTGGTCGACATGCGCCGCAACATCGACGCCTGGTGGCCGCTGGTGGCGGGCTTGACCGGGCAGGGCCAGGTCGAGGCCATCGTGATGAACGCCTCGGGCTGCGGCGTCACCGTCAAAGACTACGGCCATGCGCTGGCACACGATGCCGACTACGCCGACAAGGCGCGTCAGGTCAGCGCGCTGACGCGTGACCTCTCGGAGCTGCTGCCCGATCTGGTGAACGCCCTCAAGCCGCGCCTGGGCCACCTGCAAACCACCCGGCTCGCGTTCCACCCGCCCTGCACCTTGCAGCACGGCCAGCAACTGCGCGGCGGCGTCGAGACGCACCTGAATGCGCTCGGCTTTGATGTCAAGCTGGCGGCGTCGGAAGCGCACCTTTGCTGCGGCTCGGCCGGCACCTACTCGGTGCTGCAACCCACACTGGCCTGCCAGTTGCGCGACCGCAAGCTGGCCAACCTGGAGCCGCTGGAGGCGCAGGTCATCGTGTCGGCCAACATCGGCTGCATCCAGCACTTGCAAAGCGGCACGACCACGCCGGTGAAGCATTGGGTCGAGGTGCTGGACGCCGCGTTGACGTGACGGTGCGTCTTGGCTTCAGCCATTGCTGTCAGAGCCATTGCAAGTGGCGCACACGCTCCGGCTCGGTGGCCAGCAGTTGCCCGATTCCGCTGTCGAAGGTCACAAGCTTGGCCTCATGACGAATTGCCAGGGTCAGCAGATAGGCGTCGGTGATTTGCCGATGCCCGAACAGACCTCCGGTGCAGCAACCCATGACCTGCTCGAAGCCGAAATCCAGCGTCAGTAGGCGATGTTTCGGATGTGCGGTGTTGCGCAACAGCAGCTCGCCCAATTCGCTCACGCTGATGGTGATGGCGCGACCCTATAAGCTGGGCTGAGCGATGATTCGCACGAACGCCGATTGCGTGAACGCACAAGTCGCCCAGCCTTGTCGCGCGTGCTTCTTGAACCAGTTCAGCGTGCGCTGATGGTGTTCGTGCGCAGGCCAGCCCAGTGCAATGAGGGCGTTGGCATCCAGCAAGAAGCTCAAGCGCCGTCGTCCAGCAATTCCTTGACCTGTCGGGCAGTGACCTTGGGCGTTCCCGGCGGCAGATCAAACACCCATACCCCGGCCACTTGCTTGATGGCCAGCCGTTCGGCACTGCCCCTGCGAATGAGGTCTGAAAT
>JAYSVE010000874.1:0-2855 GCA_043718725.1 Methylibium sp. | reverse complement strand
CCCGGCGCCGGGCCGACGCAGCAGGCGGTCGCGGCGGCGTTCCAGTCGCGCTGGGTCAGCGGTGGCGCGGCGTCGCGCCGGCTCGACTTCAACGGTTGGGTCGACACCGTCTACCTCGGCTGCTGGCCGCGCGCCTGCTTCGAGCGCTTCGGCAACTTCGACGAGCAACTGGTGCGCAACCAGGACGACGAGCACAACCTGCGCATCGTGCGCGGCGGCGGGCGGGTCTGGCAGTCGTCGGCCATTCGCAGCGTCTACCGGCCGCGCGCCACGCTGAGTCAGGTGTTCCGGCAGTATTTGCAATACGGCTACTGGAAGCCGTTCGTGATGAAGAAGCACGGCCAGGCGGCGCTGCGCCACCTCGTGCCGGGGCTGTTCGTGGCCTCGCTGGCGCTGGCGCTGATCGCGGCCGCGCTCGGCATTGCGGCCTGGCCCGCGCTGGGGCTGGCGTCGGCCTATGGCGGTGCCGTGCTGGCCATGAGCGTGCTTGTGGCGCGCGCGGCGCCGCTGCCTTGGGCGGCCACGCTGCGGCTGCCGGGTGTCATCGCGGCCTGCCAGGTCGGCTACGGTCTCGGAACGCTGCTCGGCGCCTGGGACGCGGGCTTGCACGGCCGCGGCCGGGCGCGGTTTGCATCGCTGACGCGGTGAGCCGCAGCGGCCCGCGCGAGACACGAAGGCATTGCCGTCATGACCCACCCCGTGACCCCCGACGATGAAGCCCAGGCGGTGCGCCAACGCTACGCGCGCCGCCGCGCGCAGGACCCGCGCTACAGCCTGCTGAACCCTGCCGCGCTGTGGGCGCTGCACGAACGTCAGCGCGCCATGCTGGCCCTGCTGCGCCAGCACCACCCGGCCGACCTGGCCACGCTGCGCCTGCTGGAGGTTGGCTGCGGCGGCGGCGGCAACCTGCTGGACTGCCTGCGCATGGGCTTTGCGCCCGAGCACCTGGCCGGCATCGAGTTGCTGAGCGAGCGTTGCGAAGCGGCGCGCGCCTGCCTGCCCGCGGCCGTGCGGTTGAGCCTGGGCGACGCGGCCGAGCTGTTGGGCGATGCCGGCCACGCGCGGCGCTTCGACCTGGTGTTGCAGGCCACGGTGTTTTCGTCCTTGCTCGACGCCGGCTTCCAGCAGCGTCTGGCCGACGCGATGTGGGCCGCGCTCAAGCCCGGCGGCGCGGTGCTGTGGTACGACTTCACGGTCGACAACCCGCGCAACCCGGATGTGCGTGGGTTGCCGCTGCGTCGCGTGGCGCAATTGTTTCCAGAGGGCACAATCCAGGCGCGCCGCGTCACCCTGGCGCCGCCGATCGCGCGTGCGGTCACGCGCTGGCAGCCGTCGCTCTACACTTTGTTCAACACCTTGCCCTGGCTGCGGACCCACCTGTTCGCCTGGATCGGCAAACCCCCAAGTCCATGAGTTCCGACGCCCCGTTCCTGCCCTTCGCACTGCCCGACATCGGCGAGCAAGAGATCGCCGAAGTGGTGGACACGCTGCGCTCCGGCTGGATCACCACCGGCCCGAAGGCCAGGCGTTTTGAAGAGGACTTCAGCGCCTACCTGGGCGACCCCGGCCTGCACAGCCTGGCGGTGAACTCCGCCACCGCGGGGCTGCACCTGGCGCTCGAAGCGCTGGGCATCGGCCCCGGCGACGAGGTCATCACCACCACCCACACCTTCACCGCCACCGCCGAGGTGGTGCGCTATCTCGGTGCCGACGTGGTGCTGGTGGACATCGATCCGGCGACGATGTGCATAGCCCCCGCGGCCGTCGAAGCCGCCATCACCCCACGAACCAGGGCCATCCTGCCGGTGCACTACGCCGGCCTGGCCGCCGACATGCCGGCCTTGCTCGACATTGCCCGGCGCCACGGCCTGAAGGTGGTCGAAGATGCGGCGCATGCGCTGCCGGCCACCAGCGGCGGCCACCTCGTCGGCACGCTAGGCTCGGACGCCACGGTGTTCAGCTTCTACGCCAACAAGACCATCACCACCGGCGAAGGCGGCATGGTGGTCACGCGCGACGCCGCGCTGGCCGCGCGCATCAAGGTGATGCGCCTGCACGGCATCAACCGCGACGCGTTCGACCGCTTCACCGCCAAGGTGCCGAGCTGGTACTACGAGATCGTGGCGCCGGGATTCAAGTACAACCTGACCGACATTGCGGCGGCGCTGGGCCTGCAGCAACTCAAGCGCGCGGATGCGTTCCAGCGGCGCCGCGCTCAGATCGCGCAGGCCTACAACGCCGCGTTCGCGGAGCTGCCCGTCATCCCACCCCCGGCGCCCGTCGCGGGCGATCTGCATGCCTGGCACCTGTATGTGCTGCGCCTGGATGGCGCCGCGGCATTGCGCCGCGACGCGCTGATCGAGCGGCTCTTCGCCGCCGGCATCGGCTGCAGCGTTCACTACATTCCGCTGCACCTGCAACCCTACTGGCGCGACCGTTATGCCCTGCGCGCGCAAGCCTTCCCGCACAGCCAGCAGGCCTTCGAGCGGATGCTGAGCCTGCCGATCTACACGCGCATGTCGGACGCCGATGTGCAACGCGTGGCGAGCGCGGTGCGCCGGGCCCTCGCCTGAGGCCTTGATGCGCAAGCGCCTGTTCGATGTGATGGGAGCGTGCGCCGGGCTGTTGTTGCTGGCGCCACTGATGCTGGGCATCGCGCTGTGGATCAAGCTCGACTCGCCCGGGCGGGTGTTGTTTCGGCAGCAGCGGGTGGGGCGTCACGGGGTGCTGTTTCGCATCCACAAGTTTCGCAGCATGGCTGAGGATGCCGCGCCAGGCGGGCCACAGGTCACCGTCGGCGCCGACCCGCGCATCACCCGTGCCGGGCGCTTTTTGCGCCGCACCAAACTCGACGA
>JAYSVE010000873.1:0-2860 GCA_043718725.1 Methylibium sp. | reverse complement strand
AGACGCGACAGCAGGTGCAGCCAGCGAAGGCCGATCTGCTGATACGGCCGCAGCGTGGCGCGCAGATCGGGGCCGGCGTCGACGGCCGCCAAACCCTGCGGCCCGCGCAGTCCCGCCAGGGTCTCGGCCAGCCATGGCCCGGCGTTCACCTGCGCCCAATCGGGCGAGATCGTCACTTCCTTGCCGCCGATGGCCGCACCGGCCCCGGCCAGCAGGCGCATGGCATCAAAGAAGCCCAGGCCCTGCTCGCTTGCCAGGCGCTCGATCTGCTGGAACTGCGTCAGGGTCTGCTGAAGCCGCTCCGGGTCGACCTCGACCCATTTGCCGCGGATGAACACCAGCCCACGGCTGTCGGCCAGCAGGCCCTGCACCTCGGCGGCGGTCAGCGGCTCGCCATCGATGGCCACCGACACTCGGAAGTCGAGCAGCGCATCCTGTCCGACCAGCGACGGCTGGCGCCCACCGACCGTGGCGCTGACCGTGGCGCGCGAGGGCCGGTTGGCCCGCCACTGCGCTGGCATGCGTACCACCACGCCGGCGTGCTCCAGCTGCGGCACATCGTGCAGGAAGGTCAGCGCCTCGCCGGCGCTCCAGCGCAGCGGCTGGAAGATCTCGCGACCGTCGATGAGGCACTTCAACCAGGCGCAGCCCTCGCCGGCTCGTTGTAGCGGCGCCAGAAGGGCGAGGAGGCGCTCCTTGTCGGCAGCGGCAGCGTATTCGCGCAGGGCCTCGCCCAGCGGCCGGTGCTGCGCCTTCCCCTGCGCCGACAGCCGGGTGGTGTATGTGGCGAGGAAGGCGAAGGGAAACTGCTCGTCCTTGCGGTTCTCGGCCAGATGGACGTGAACGCGGCCGACGAGATTCCAGGCCGGGTTGCGCGCCTTCAAGAAGACGCCGAGCGGCTGGCCCGAGGCCTGCAGTTCGGCGTGCAGCGCGGCGTCGAGCTCCTGCCACAGCCGCTCCAGCACCCCGGCCGACAGGTATTCCGCCCCGTCCATCGGCGGCGCCGACCACGCCAGCGCCTGCAGCTCGCCAGCATCCGGCGACGGCACACGCCCAGGCAGGTGCTCCGCTACCTCGGGCAGCGTGCACAGCGCGGTCAGGTAGCGCACGGCCAGATCCCGCCACCACGCGATCACCGGCGGCAAGGCCGCGCCGACGTGTTCAGCGCCAAGCCCCAGCAGGACCTGGCCCGAACCCAGGGCGGTGCCCGAAGCCAGCTGCTCGGCCAGTTCGAACGGCAGCGGCGGGGCGTCCGGCACAGACACCACGGTGAGGCGGCCGTGTGGGGTGAGGGCGAGGGTGCTGGGGGTCATCGGACGGTGTACATGGAACGGGATGGCGCCGACGGCAGCATGAGGCCAGAACGTTCCGCCGACCCGCCTTGGTCGTGCCGGTGTGGCGTATGCGCCCGGCCTTCGTGAGGTCGGCGAGTCGGCATTTTCACGCCGGCATCTCGTCAACCCAGCTGCGGGTTGCTCGCCCGTCAGCCTGCAAGCGGGCGACGCTCCATTCTTGGGTCGATTCTTGGGTTGGGAGAAGGAGCCTCGGTTGTCTGCGGATTGCCGCCGGTAGAGCGTGTACGATTCTTCGACGCCGCGCACCGGTTGCGCGGACACCCCGCAAGCATGTACATCACCGACGCACGTCATTTTCTGGACGACAAGGGCGCCATTGCCCCGCTGCGCGGTCCAGCCAAGGCCATGGCTGACTTCCACGCGGGGGTCATCGCCTACGCCACCGACTTCGACGACGCCGGCGTGACCCTGCCACGATGCTTCAAGTGCAAGAAGGGCACGGTCGAGGCCGCACTGGCCCAGGACGACGCCATCGTCTGGCACTGCCCGCGCTGCCAGGCCGAAGGCCGAATCTCGAACTGGCAAGGCACGCTTTGGGACCTCAGCGAGCGGCCGGACACGGCGAGTTGAGGTCGGGAGAGGGATCGGTGGGGATCGGATGCCGCAGGTTCATCGTTGGCGACGAGGGCAGGCTTGTCCGGCTGAGGAACGCCATCTTTGAGCGGCTGCTCCGCGATCCACAGCACCACACCATGCCTGCGTTAGCTGGCCAACGCGCGCGGATGGCGGAGATCCTCGTTCAGCTTGCGGACCGTC
Organism: Methylibium sp.; assembly: GCA_043718725.1. GTDB lineage: Bacteria > Pseudomonadota > Gammaproteobacteria > Burkholderiales > Burkholderiaceae_C > LGRD01. Next base: position 749 of record JAYSVE010000873.1, on the reverse strand, counting down.
GGCCGATCCAGGTGGTCCGGCGGGTGTACTTCGTCGTGGGCTTTGACGAGGCCGGTCGTCTGGACACAACGCGGTTCCAGAATCAGCAGTGAGCACTTGCAGAGTCGGCGCTGGACCGTGTTTTCGCCGTGCCCAGCGACGACAACCGTGTCCTCGACGCGGCGTCGCGTTTCATTGCCCAGGGCGCCCGGTGGCGACCGTCGAATCAATTGGCTCAGCACATTGACGACACGGCGCTCGGGCGTGCGCAGTCAAGCCCCCACCCGGGCACCCGATAGATGTCGCCAGAGCGGGCACTCGTGGGCACCGGCAATCGGCCATCAGCAGTCGTAGCTGAAGGACAGCTTCCGAGCACCGCCCCCCGACTCGCCAATCCCCGCCCCGCGGCCGCCCGGTGAGACACGGCTGGCGCTAGAGCCGGAGAGCGGTCGCGGTGTTTTTGCAGACTGGAGCGAAAGGTGCATGGGTGGTTGGGTACGCCCATCACCCGCCGAGCCAGCGGCCCTCGAGCCATGCCCCGCCTTCGACGGCGTGCCGTGCCCCGGCAACCAGCAGATCGACCGCGCAGCGCACATGCGGCCCGGTGGGCCGCTCGGCCGGCAGCGCCAGCACGATGGTGCGCGTGATGGCCGGGTCGGACAGCGGCGCGCCGCTGAGCTGGCCGCTGCGCAAGTCGTCGGCCACGGCAATGGGTGGCAGGATCGTCAACCCATGCCCACCCAGCACCAGGCTGCGCTGCACGCTGAGGG
>JAYSVE010000872.1:0-2861 GCA_043718725.1 Methylibium sp. | reverse complement strand
CCGGGTCGGCACCGGCTCGTCCGGCCGCGCCGCCGGACGGGCGGGCGCAGCCGCCGCCGCTTCGACGGGCTTGGGCGCGGCACGTTTGCGCGGTGCGGCTCGGGTCGTCGCTCCGGCGCGGGCCTTGTGGTGGGCCAGGTCGATGAAATCGTCGTAGACCGGCTTCGAGTCGTCGCCGGTCTTGCCCTGCTGGCCGATGCCTTCGACTCGGCAACCCTTCTCGCGCAGGCGGATCACCAGCGGCGCGAAGTCCGAGTCCGACGAAACGATGACCACCGCGTCCGGCCGCTCCGCCAGCACCAGGTCGATGGCGTCGACGGCGAGTGAGATGTCGGTCGAGTTCTTGCCGGTGGACAGGTTGACGATGGGCCGGATCGAATGGCGCTTGAAGAGCTGCACGTTGGCCAGCGCCGACTCGGCCGTGCAGTAGGCGCGGCGCACATGGATCGCGCCGTGCCGGGACATCACGTGCTCCACCGCCTGATCGATGACGTCGGCCGAAACGTTGTCGGCGTCGATCAGCAGCATCACCCGCTTCTGGGAATTCATGACATTTTCCAGTTCAGTGTTTCACCGCCTCGCAGCGGTTTGAGTTGCGCGTCGCCGAAGGGCACGGCCTCAGGCAAGCTCCATTTCTCTTCGCGCAGCGTGACCGTTCCGGTGTTGCGCGGCAGGCCATAGAACGCCGGGCCGTTGACGCTGGCGAAGGCCTCCAGCTTGTCCAGCGCGGCGACCGCGTCAAAGGCCTCGGCATACAACTCCAGCGCGCTGAAAGCGGTGTAGCAGCCGGCGCCGCAGACCGACGCCTCTTTCATCTGCGACGCGTGCGGGGCGCTGTCGGTGCCCAGGAAAAACCGCTCGCTGCCCGAGGTGGCGGCCGCCACCAAGGCCAGGCGGTGGCGCTCGCGCTTGAGCACCGGCAGGCAGTAGTAGTGCGGCCGCAAGCCGCCCATGAAAATCGCGTTGCGGTTGTAGAGCAGGTGGTGGGCGGTGATCGTGGCGGCGGTGTGCGCGCCGGCCTGGGCGACGTACTGCGCCGCCTCCTGGGTGGTGATGTGCTCGAACACGACCTTGAGTTCGGGGAAGTCGCGCCGCAGCGGCAGCATCACGCGCTCGATGAACACGGCCTCGCGGTCGAAGACGTCGACGGCCGGGTCGGTGACCTCGCCGTGCACCAGCAGCAGCAGGCCTTCGCGCTGCATTGCTTCGAGCGTGGGGTAGGTCTTGCGCAGGTCGGTCACACCGGCATCGCTGTTCGTCGTGGCGCCGGCCGGGTAGAGCTTGCAGGCCACGACGGCGGCGTCTTTGGCGCGGCGGATTTCATCCGGCGGCAGGCTGTCGGTGAGGTACAGCGTCATCAGCGGCTCGAAGTCACAGCCCGCCGGCAAGGCGGCGACGATGCGCTCGCGGTAGGCCAGCGCCAGCGCCGTGGTGGTGACGGCCAAACGCAGGTTGGGCATCACGATCGCGCGCGCAAACTGGCGCGCGCTGTGCGGCAGCACGTCGGCCATGGTGGCGCCGTCGCGCAGGTGCAGGTGCCAGTCGTCGGGGCGGGTGATCGTCAGGCTGCGGGTCATGGGCGGGATTGTCGCCGCATCGCGCAAGCGCCCGGCAGCCCCTGCGGCGCGAACAATCAGTGCTGCAGGATCTTCGACAAAAACTCTTTCGCCCGCGGCGTGCGCGCCTCGGGGTTGTCAAAGAATTCATCGCGCGTGCAGTCTTCGACGATTCTGCCCGCGTCCATGAAGATCACCCGGTGAGCCACCTTCCTGGCGAAGCCCATCTCGTGCGTGACGACCATCATCGTCATGCCTTCCTTGGCCAGCAACACCATCACGTCGAGCACCTCGCCGACCATCTCGGGGTCGAGCGCCGATGTGGGCTCGTCGAACAGCATCACGATCGGGTCCATGCTCAGCGCCCGCGCGATCGCCACGCGCTGTTGCTGGCCGCCCGAGAGCTGGCCGGGGAACTTGTCCTTGTGCACCATCAGGCCCACGCGGTCGAGCATCTTCAGGCCGCGCGTCCTGGCCTCCTCGGGGCTGCGGCCCAGCACCTTGGTCTGCGCCAAGGTCAGGTTCTCGGTCACGCTCAAGTGCGGAAACAGTTCGAAATGCTGGAACACCATGCCCACGCGCGCGCGCAGCTTGGGCAGGTTGGTCTTGGGGTCGGCGATCGAGATGCCGTCGACGACGATGTCGCCCTTTTGAAAGGGCTCCAGCGCATTCACGGTCTTGATCAGCGTCGACTTGCCCGAGCCCGAAGGCCCGCACACCACCACCACCTCGCCCTTTTTGATGGAGGTGGTGTTGTCGGTCAACACCTGGAATGTGCCGTACCACTTGGAGACGTTCTTGATGTCGATCATGGCGGGTCCTGCGTTTCAAGCGAGCTTCAGCGAATGATGGCGATCTTTTTCTGCAATTGACGCACCAGCATCGACAGGCTGAAGCAGATGATGAAGTAGACGACGGCTGCGATCAGGTAGGTCTCGACCGGCCGGTTGAAGTTCTTCCCCGCCACCTCGAAGCCCTTGAGCAGGTCGTAGGCGCCGATGGCGTACACCAGGGAGGTGTCCTGGAACAGGATCACGGTCTGCGTCAGCAGCACCGGCAGCATGTTTCTAAAGGCCTGCGGCAGCACGATGAGCTTCATGCATTGCGCATAGGTCATGCCCACCGCGTAGCCCGCATGCACCTGCCCCTTGGGCACCGACTGGATGCCGGCGCGCATGATCTCGGAGTAGTAGGCGGCCTCGAACACCGTGAAGGTGATGATGGCCGACAATTCGGCGCCCATGGGCCGGCCGATGAGCAGCGGGATCAGCAGGAAGAACCACAGGATCACCATCACCAGCGGGA
>JAYSVE010000871.1:0-6696 GCA_043718725.1 Methylibium sp. | reverse complement strand
CCTCGATGCGCTGATCAACCCGGCCAGCGTCACCGGGGCGCGCTACAACGCCGCCACGCAGAGCGAAGTCGACACCGAGGAGTTTTGATGGGCGCCAGGCCGCACCTGGTTTTGTTGCCGGGCCTGGTGTGCGACGCGGTGGTCTGGCAGCCGCAATGCGCGGCCCTGGCCGCACTGGCGCACTGCCAGGTGGTGGACTACGGCGCGCGGTCGTCGTTGCGCGCGATGGCCGAGCGGGTGCTGGCGACGGCGCCGGCGCAGCAGTTCGCGCTGGCCGGCCATTCGATGGGCGGGCGCGTGGCCTTCGAGGTGATGCGCCTGGCGCCGCAACGCGTCACGCGGCTGGCTTTGCTCGACACCTCGTACCACCCGTTGCCCGAAGGCCCCGCGGGCGCCGACGAAAAGGCCGGCCGGCTGGCGCTGCTCAAGCGTGCGCGCGCCGAGGGCATGCGCGCGATGGGGCGGCAATGGGCCACGCCGATGGTGCACGCCAGCCGCGTCGACACGCCCTTGTTCGAGACCGTGCTGGACATGATCGCGCGCTGCACGCCCGACATCTTTGCGGCGCAGATCGACGCCCTGCTGGAGCGCCCCGACGCCGCGCCGCTGCTGGCAAACATCGACTGCCCGACGCTGCTGCTGTGCGGCCGCGAGGATGGCTGGTGCCCGGTATGGCGGCATGAATTGATGCACGCCGGCATTGCGGGGTCGACGCTCGTGGTGCTCGAAGACTGCGGCCACATGTGCACGATGGAGCAGCCCGATGCGGTGGCGCGCGCGATGGCGGACTGGTTGGCCTGGGACGCTTGACGACCCGTCGCGTCCAAAGGGCAGGGAGCTCGGCGCCGTGGGTCGTTCAGCAGTCGCTTTTGCTGGGTCGCTCGAGGGTGGGTTCGTCGGTTGAGTGGTTCGGCTCGTGTCGCCGCAGGCGCATCACTGGCGTTGGCGGCGCCGCCTGGCGCACCCGCAACTGCCCGCAACCGGCGTCGACATCCTGCCCGGCCGAGTGGCGCAGTTTGGTGAGCACGCCGCGCTGGTGCAGGGCGCGCGCCAGCGCCACGGCCTGCGCCATGGCGGGGCGCCGAAAGGGCAGCCCCGCCACGGCGTTGTACGGGATCAGGTTCAGCACGGCGTACTGGCCGGCCAGCAGCCTGACGATGCCGTCCATCTCTTGCTTTGTATCGTTGATGCCTTCGAGCAAGGTCCACTGGTACTGAACCGGATAGCCCGTGGCGCGCGCATAGCCCTGGCCCAAGGCCACCAGCTCGGCCGGGTCCATGGTGGGGGCGCGTGGCAACAGCCGGGCGCGCAACGCCGCGTCGGTCGTGTGCAGCGACAGCGCAAGGGCCGGCTTCACGGGCCCCAGCGGCAAGCGCTCGAACACGCGCGGGTCGCCGACGGTCGAGAACACCAGGTTCTTGTGGCCGATCGCGCCGGCGCTGCCGAGCAGCTCGATGGCGTCCATCACGTTGTCCAGGTTGTGCGCCGGCTCGCCCATGCCCATGAACTGGACCTTGCGCACCGCGCGTCGGCTGCGCGCCAGCACCACCTGGGCCACGATTTCGGCGCTGCCCAGTTGGCGCAGCAAGCCGCCGCGCCCGGTCATGCAAAAGACACAACCGACGGCGCATCCCACCTGGGTCGAGACGCACACCGCGTCGCGCGGCAGCAGCACGCTCTCGACGGTTTGACCGTCGGCCAGCTCGACCAACAGGCGAGACGAACCGTCCGCGCCCGGATGTTCGGAGCGCAGCCTGGCGAGCGCCTGAAGCTCGTCCGCCAAGGTGGGCAGGGCTTCACGCACGGCCAGCGGCAGGAAGTCCTCGGGTCGGCGCCGGCCGCTGCTTTGCGGCAAGGCCTGGGCCCACAGCCGCAGCACGCGTTGTTCATTGCCGGGCTTGGCGCCGAGCGCGCGCAGGCGCTCCCGAACCTGTTCGATGCGACTCAATTTCAGCGCGGCCGGGGGCGCGGCGATCATCGCGCGCGCGGTGCCGTCAGCCGAACTCATCGCCCAGCTCGGCCGCACGCTGTTGCGCCGCCTTCAACGCCTTCACGAAAGCGGCCTTGACGCCGCTCGCCTCGAGCGACAGCAACGCCGCGTGCGTGGTCCCGCCCTTGGACGTGACCCGCTCGCGCAGCACGCCGGGCGGCTCGTCGGAAGCTTGCGCCAAGGCGGTCGCGCCGCCGAAGGTGGCGAGCGCGAGCTGCCGGCCCTGCGCGGCGGACAGGCCCATGTCAAGCGCTGCCTGCACCATCGCCTCGACGAAGTAAAAGACGTAGGCCGGGCCCGATCCCGACAGCGCAGTGACCGCGTCCAAGTCAGGTTCACGCGCGACCCACAAGGTCTGGCCGGTCGGAGCAAGCACGGCTTCGACGAGGGCCCGCTCGTGCGCGGCCACCGCCGCGCGCGCGAACAGGCCCGAGATGCCCTGGCCGATGAGCGCCGGCGTGTTGGGCATGGCGCGCACGACCCGTTGCGTGCCAGTCGCCGCGGCGATGGCGTCACTGCGAATGCCGGCCATGACGCTGAGCTGCAAAGCACTGGCCCCATGCGGTGCACAGGGCAGGGCCGCGATCCGGAACAACTGCGGCTTGACCGCCCAGACGATCAGGTCGGCCTGGGACAACGTGGCGTCCGCCTGTGCCAGGGTGCGCACGCCGAACTCGGCCCGCACCTTGTCGCGTTGGGCGTCGAACGGTTCGACGACGGTCACCGAACTCGCCGCCCGGCCGCTCTTGAGCAAGCCGCCAAGGATGGCGCTGGACATGTTGCCGCCGCCGATGAATGCGATTGTGTTCATGCCGCGAGTGTACGAAGTTGCTTCGCGGCGCAACCCCCGGGTCTCCGCGGCGGCGTGGCCGAACTTCGATGCGGCGCGCGGCGTGGCCGCGACTCGCCGGAAGCCGGGATTTCCGAACTAGCGCTTCGGTGGCTGGGTGGGGATGCGCCGGGGCTCTTGCCCCATGCCGCTATGCGTGCCCGCAGGGTCGGAACTTGCGCTGGGGTGAACCAGGCCTTCAAGGTGGTAGCGCTCGACTTTGCGGTACAGGGTGCTGCGCGAGATGCCCAGCGCGCGCGCCGCCTGGGCCATGTTGCCGCGCATGCCTTGCACCACGCGCACGATGGCTTGTCGTTCGGACTCTTCCAGGCTGGTCGCCGGCATGGCCGCCACCGACTCGGCGGCACCGGCGACCGCGCCCCGGACTTCGTCGGGCAGTTCGTCGACCCGCACCGCCGGCTCGGTGGAAGTCAGAAGCAGGCCTTCGACCACGTTGCGGAGTTCGCGCACATTGCCCGGCCAGTCGTAGCCGCGCAAGCGCGCCATAACGTCGGGGCCGAAGGCGCGCGCGCTGAGACCGTGGCGCTCGGCCAGGCGCTGGTTGAAGTGCTCGGTCAGGGTCTCGATGTCGAGTTCGCGCTCGCGCAGCGCGGGCACGCGGATGCGGGTCACACTGACGCGGTGGTACAGGTCGCGGCGGAACCGCCCGGCCTCGACTTCCTGGAGCAGGTCACGATTCGTCATGGCCAGCAGTCGCACGTCGACGCGGCGCGGCTTGGCTTCGCCGAGCCGGTAGACGACGCCTTCTTCCAGCGCACGCAGCAGCACCGGCTGCAGCTCCAGCGGCAGCTCGCCGATCTCGTCCAGGCACAGCGTGCCGCCGTGCGCCAACTCGAAGCGTCCGGCCCGGCCTTCGCTGGTGGCCCCGGTGTAGGCGCCGCGCACGTGGCCGAACAGTTCGCTGCCGATCAACTCCTTGGTGGTGGCGCCGCAGTTGAAGGTGACAAACGGGCCGCCGCGTCCCTCGTCGCCATGGATGGCGCGCGCGAACAGTTCCTTGCCCACGCCCGTTTCACCCTGGATCAACACCGAGACGCGCCGGCCGCTGAGCTGCCGCGCCTTGTCGACGGTCGCGCGCAAGACCTGGCTGTGACCGACCAGGTTCTCAAAGCCGCTGCGCGACCGATCGATTTCAGAGGCGTGACCCGCGGCGCCAGGCGCAGGGTACGCGCCGGCCGCCCGGGCCAGCGGCGCCGCCATCGGCACGCCACGCGGGCGTTTGGGGACCATCAGCAACGCGCCGATGCTCTTGCCCCCGACATGGACAGGGTGCAGCCATTCGGGGCGCAGGCCTTCGGGCAGGCGGCCCGCCCACTCCTCTGCCTGACGGCCGGGTTCCAGCCCCGGCATGCAGCTTCCCAGGCGCAACTCGTTGCCGGGCAGGCTGCCACTGGAGTGGATCAACCGGGCGCCGCGGTCCAGCACCATCATACCGGCGGCGTCGCTGCGGGCGCTGAGGTTCAGGCAAGCTTCGAGCAAATGACTGTGTTCGCGGCTGGCGCGCTCAGCCAGGACGGCTTCGATCTGGCGCGCCGAGGTGACGGCCAGCGCCAGGTTGCTGCGCTGGTAGGTCGAGGGTGGCCCGGAGATGTCGACCACGCCAAGGATCTGCTCGGTCCCCGGCAGGAACACCGGCGCGGCGGCACAGGTCCAGCGCTTGATGCCTTCGCAAAAATGCTCTTCGGCGTGCACCTGCGCGGGCATGCGCATGGCCAGCGCCGTGCCGATGCCATTGGTGCCCACCACGCCCTCGTGCCAATTGCCGCCCACGACCAGGTGGATGCCCTGCGCGGATTCGAGTGTGCGCATGTCGCCAGCGACTTCGAGGATCACACCGTTGGGGTCGGTCAACAGCATGATCGAGCCGGAATACGCGAGCAGATGGGCCGAAGTCAGGAACAGACCCTGGGCAGCCCACAGGAGGTCGTAGTTGCGCAGGCGCAGTTGTTCCAGGGCATCGCCGCGCGCGGCCAGGGGCGCCAATCGGGAACCCGGTGGTACGCCGGAACGTAGGCTGCGTTGCCAGGACGACAGCACGAACTTGGGGACCAGGCCGGCGGTGAGCGTTTCGCCGGTGACGAAATTCTCCCAGGCCTGCATTACCTGGCGCGCCGCGGGTCGTTCGAGGGGCTCCGCGCTGCGGTTCCCGCTGTCCCATGAAAGCGCTGGCCGTGCGGAGGTTTCTTTGGGATGAATGGTCATCTCCTGTGCCGCGGGCCACCCCGCATTCGGACACGCGGCGCCTGCGAGCGTTGTTCAGCGCGCCGCCGCTGTCGGACCGGTTGCGCCGTGGTCTGGGATTTGGATCTCCGCTGGATTGTCCTCGCGTAACGGGTTGGGCGCCAGTTTTAATGGCACCCAGGCGATCCAGGCCAGCAGCCCGGCGCAAAGTGCTGCCGTCAGCCCGAGCGCCACCGAGCCCAGGCCCGCGCCGCCAGGCGCCAACGCCCGCATCACGAGCCAGGCATTCAAGCCGATGATCAACAGCGTGGCGCAGGAGGCCAGGACGCGCAGCCAGCGAGGGCTGGCAAACGCGCCCATGATGCGTGGCGCGCTCGTGAAGCGGATCAGCGGCACGATCGCAAACGGCAGCTGCAGACTCAAGACCACCTGGCTCAGCACCAGCAGCTGCAGCACCCCACCCTCGCCCACCGTGGCCAGCACCGCCACGGCCGGCACGATGGCGATGGCGCGCGTCAACAAGCGGCGCTTGATCGGGCTCATGCGCAGGCGCACGAAGCCCTCCATCACCACCTGCCCGGCGAGCGTCCCGGTGATGGTGGAGCTCTGTCCCGACGCCAGCAGCGCGATGGCGAAAGCAGTCGACGCCAAGGTGGTGCCGAGCAGCGGCGTCAGCAACTCGTGCGCCTGTTGCAACTCGTTGACGACAATCCCGCGCGAGTAAAAGGTCGAGGCCGCCAGCACCAATATGGCCGCGTTGATGAGGAACGCGATGTTCAGCGCCAGCACTGTGTCGACGAGGTTGTAACGCAGGGCTTCGCGTTGCGCCGTCGGATTCGCATCGATGCGCCGTGTCTGCACCAGCGACGAGTGCAAGTACAGGTTGTGCGGCATCACGGTCGCGCCGAGGATGCCGATGGCCACGAACAGGCTGGCCGAATCCAGCCGTGGCACGAAGCCGCTGGCAATCGCGCCCAGGTCCGGCCGCACCAGCAGCATCTCGATGGTCATGCAGGCGCCGATGGTCAGCACCAGCGCAGCGACGACCGCCTCGAGCTTGCGGATGCCGTAGTGCTGCAGCAGGAGGATCAGCATGACATCCACACCGGTGATCAACGCACCCCAGGCCAGCGGGACGCCGAAGAGCAGGTTCAGCGCGATCGCGCCACCGAGCAGTTCGGCCAGGTCGCAGGCAATGATGGCGGTCTCGCACAGCAGCCAAAGCGCCAGCGCCACCGGCCTGGCGTAGTAGGCGCGGCAGGCTTGCGCCAGGTCCATGCGGCCGATGATGCCCAGTCGCGCCGCCAGGCTTTGCAGCATCACCGCGATCAGGTTGGACGCCAGCAGCACCCACATCAGCTGGTAGCCGAAGCGCGCGCCGCCTTCCAGGTCGGTGGCCCAGTTGCCCGGGTCCATGTAGCCGACGCTGATCATTGCCGCCGGCCCGATGAAGCCCAGCGCGCGCCAGCGGCTCGGCATGCTCACGCGCATGCGCATGTCCACGCTTTGCTCGAGGTTGGTCATGAACTGCGTCCCGGCGCGAACATCAGAGCCGTTGCGCGATCGACTGGCTCATTAGCAAATGTGGCTTTGCCACTTTGCTCATACCCCTCGGGGGGCGGACGACGACGTCGTCGGCCTGGGGGCGCTCATCAGGATGACCCAACCGCCGCCG
>JAYSVE010000088.1:0-2334 GCA_043718725.1 Methylibium sp. | reverse complement strand
TAGTTCTCGCCGTCGGGGGCGCGCCAGTTGCCCACCGTCGTGCCGGCCACCAACGTGCGCAGCGTGCCGGCCAGCGCGTTCACGTTCAGGCCCACATCGGCGGCGGCCTCGCGCCGCACGTTGATGGCGACGGTCGGCTTGTCGGGCTTGAGCGTGCTGTCCAGGTCGACCAGGCCGGGAATCTGGCGCATCTGGGCGGTGATGCCCTTGGACAGCCGCTCCAGTTCGGCCAGGTCGGTGCCCTGAATGGAGAACTGCAAACTCTTGCCCCCGCCGACGTCGGTCTGGCCGATGTTGGTGACGGTGACGCCCGGGATGCGCGCCAGTTGTTCGCGCAACGGGCCGGCCATGGCGGCCACGCTGCGCTGGCGCTCCTTGCGGTCGACCAGGCGCACATACACGGCGCCGTAGATCTTGCCGGCGGCGATGCCGCTGTTGATGGTGGTGACGGTGTACTTCACTTCGGGCAGCGCCCGCAGCACCGCGTCGACTTGCTTGGCGCGCGCCTCGGTCACCTCCAGCGACGAACCCACCGGCGTGTAGAAGTTGATCTGTGTTTCGGAGAAGTCGGCCTTGGGCACGAACTCGGCGCCGAGGATGGGGATGATGAGGAAGCTGCCCCCGAAGGTCGCCAGCGCCAGCCCCAGCGTGGCCAGCTTGTGGCCCAGCGACCAGCGCAAAATGGTTTGGTAGGCGCGCCCCAGCCATTCGGTGAAGCGCTCGAACAGGCCGGTCACGCGGCCGATGGTCTTGTCATAAAGCGTCACCGGCGGGCCCTTGTGGACGCCGTGCGACTGCGGGTCGTTCCAGATGCTGGACAGCATCGGGTCCAGCGTGAAGCTGACGAACATCGAGATCAGCACCGCCGCGACGATGGTGATGCCGAACTCGTGAAAGAACTTGCCGACGATGCCGCCCATGAAGCCGATGGGCAGAAACACCGCCACGATCGACAAGGTGGTGGCCAGCACCGCCAGGCCGATTTCGTTGGTGCCGTCCAGCGCCGCCTGGTGCGCGCTCTTGCCCATCTGAACATGGCGCACGATGTTCTCGCGCACCACGATGGCGTCATCGATCAACAGCCCCACGCACAGGCTCAGCGCCATCATCGTGATGGTGTTGATGGTGAAACCGAACAGGTACATGAACAGGAAGGTGCCGATCAACGCGATCGGCAAGGTCAACCCGGTGATGACCGTGGAGCGCCAGGAGTTGAGGAACAGGAACACGATCAACACCGTCAGCGCCGCGCCCTCGAACAGGGTGCGCTTGACGTTGGCCACCGAGATGCGGATCGAGCGCGAGTTGTCGCGATTGACCTCGACCTTGACGCCCGGCGGCGTGACCGAGGCGGCGCCGGCCAGCGCCTGGTTCAAGCCGTCGACCACCGCGATGGTGTTTTCGCCCTGCGATTTCTGCACCGACAACAACACGGTGCGCTGGCCGTTATAGAGCGCCAGCGACTCCACCTCTTGCGGGCCGTCGACCACGTCGGCCACCTGCCACAGCTTGACGGCCGTGTTGCCTTTGCGCGCGACCACGATGTCGCGAAAGTCTTCCGGCCGCAGCAGCCGGGCATTGATTTGCACCACCCGCTCCTGGTCGCGCGAGCGGATTGCGCCCATCGGCAGCTCCTGGTTCTCGCTTTTCACGGCCGCCACGACCTGGTCGACCGTCACGCCCAAGGCCTCCAGCGCGGCCGGCTTGATGTACAGGTTGACCTGCCGCGAAATGCCCCCGACGACCGCCACCGCGCCCACGCCGCGCACGTTCTCGAAGCGCTTTTGCAGCACCTGCGACGCCCAGGCGGTGAGCTCCTGCGGCGAGCGCTTGCCGTCGGTCGACAGGATGGCCACGTTGTAGATGGGCTGGCTGGCGGGGTCGAAGCGCGAGATGCGCGGCTCCTTGACTTCATCGCGCAGCGAAGGGCGCACCAGCGCCACCTTTTCGCGCACGTCTTCGGCGGCCTTGCGGCCATCGACATCGAGGTTGAATTCGACGATCACCACCGACGTGCCTTCGTACGATCGCGAATAAAGCGAGCTGATGCCGGCGACCGTGTTGACGGCCGCCTCGACCTTCTTGGTGACCTCGCTTTCGACGATCTCGGGCGACGCGCCGGGGTAGTCCATGGCCACCACCACGGTGGGGAAGTCGATGTTCGGGAACTGGTCCACCGACAGGCGCTGGTAGCTGAACAGCCCGAGCACCACGAAGGCCAGCATGACCATCGTGGCCATGACCGGGTTGTTGATCGAGACGCGGGTGAACCACATGGCGGCGCCTCGGGGGTCAGCGCGCCGCCGCGGCGGCCGACGCCGAGGCCGGCGGCGT
>JAYSVE010000870.1:0-2866 GCA_043718725.1 Methylibium sp. | reverse complement strand
GCCCACTGCGGACCCGCACGGTGGGTGGTGTGGGGGCTGGGGGCTAGAAACCCCCGGCTACCCGATGTGCGCCCAGCATGGGCGCGAACTTATGGGGTGCAAGTCCCCTGTGGGAGTACCGACTTGGACTCATCATGAGAGCAAGGATAACCACGAGCCGACGGTAAGGGCAGACCCGCGAGGGATTGTCCGGAGGAAACCCGAGTACAAGAGGTGCGAGACCACGGACAGAAACCGCATACAAGGCCGATGGATGCGATGGCCAAGCTGACACATGACAGCAAAGCCAACCGGTACGCAGCCTACGGTAAATGCGGCGCTTGCGCACGGACAGTTCGCGCCTCTACCTGGGGAGATCTGCACCGCGTGCGGTGCTTGTTGACGGATGACAGACCCGGACCGGACCAACCCGGGATATCAAGGTCCAGGCGCTGCGGCGAGCTACCCGCTGCATGCGATGAATCGGCAGCAATCATCCCCAACAGCGCAGCGCAGCGCGACGCGTGGCAACGCGCGCCGTGATGGTGCAGAAGTCAGCAGAGGTCATAGCAGGTCCACAAGGACCGAAGGACCGAATATCGCAATCACATGGAGGCGCCGAGCGGACCTTGGCATGCCGTTGAACCCGACCGGGTGAGGTATTGCCAGCGGCGAGCGCGCAAACCAGCCATGAGTACGACTGCGATGAACCGCCCACTGCGGACCCGCACGGTAGGTGGTGTGGGGGCTGGGGGCTAGATACCCCAGGCTACCCGATTGGGCGTCATTCGGAAAACACGGCGCTACTCCGAGCAAAGCCTCGGTCAGCCAGCCTACCGCGCGCTTAATTCGGAAGACCTTCGACCGCGTACGAACGCCAATTGGAAGACTTGTCGCGAAGCGCTTTGAGCGCCACGTAGCCAGGTGAGGCGTCAAATGCCACCGCGTCATCGACGCTGGGGAACTTGATGATCGTAATCAACTTTGGATGCTCCCCGGAAAGGGGAACGCCTTTCGAGCGCTGCGCGATGAAAGTGCCACCCGTGTTTGGCAGGGCTCGGGCGGCTTCACAGTAGCTCTTGAATCCCGCCGGATCTGTGACCTCGAACTCAACGACGATGTATCCAGGAGGTTTGCTCTGAGCCCGAATACTCCCGACTCCGGCGGCTCCTATGGCAACGCCTGCGAACAGGGCAACTGCGAGTCTGGTGCGTGTTCATGGTTCACTGTCCTTTTGGATGATCCAGGTGCATGGTAGGCGGGGAGCGAAGGGAAATCTCGTTGCCCGCCAACGTACATCCCCAACGTTGATGACGCCCAACGCTGGAGGCCGGCAATGACCGGCGCAACCATGCTTGAAGACGCACCACTGCAGAACGCCGGGCATTTTCCGGTTGACCGACCTGTTGGCACTTGGACGCCGAGGCCCTGGCGCGCCACTTGAGGGGCAGGGTGGCGCTGTTGGAGACATTGCGCACCGTCGAGGAGAGCCGGTATTGCTATGTCGAGAGTTGCGGCCAGTCGATGGTGTACGTCGTCGGCCCTGCAAATTTCGTTCTCCGCCCCGTCGCCGCGAGCGGCGACGCGATGGGGCACCCAGCGCAGCCCGCACGCGGGCGCGTCACCGGGCAGCTAATTTGTGGTGAATCTGTTGCGGCGCAGCGGCTGCAACGCCGGATTCTCCGCCGGTCAGGGGCGAACAGCGGCCCGACCCTCACCTCGGCACGATGCGCGCGCCGGTGATCTGCTCCTGGGCCTCGACCAGCGACGGCACATATTTCTTGCCGTGGCCCAGCGCGCTGGCCAGCACCAATGACTGGTGCACCGCCTCGCCGACCATGGCCGGCGCGTTCAGGCTCTCGGCCAGGTGGGTGTAGTAGCGCAGGTCCTTGCGCGCGTTGTCGAGCTCAAACTTCAACCCGCCCATGTCGCCCTGCAGCGTCTTGGCCATCATCTGGAAGATGCCCGAGTTGACCGCGCCGGCCGACACCAGTTGCACCAGTTGGCCCAGGTCCACGCCGGCCCGCTGGCCCACCGCAAACGCCTCGGCCGTGGCGGTGCAGATGGCCTGGGCGATGAAGTTGTTGAGCAGCTTGATGGTGTGGCCGGCGCCGGGCCCGCCGACGTGAAAGACGTTCTCGGCAAAACACTTCAGCACCGGTTCGAGTTGCGCAAAGGTCTGCGCCGTGGCGCCCACCATCACGTTGAGTTTTCCCAGCTCGGCCTCGACCGGTGTGCGCGCCAGCGGCGCGTCGACGAAGTTCACGCCGGCGGCCGCGCATTGCTCGCGCAGGCGTGTGGTCGAGTCGGGTTCACTGGTCGAGCAGTCGACGATCAACTGGCCCTGACGCGCACCCGCCAGCACGCCTTGCGGCCCGGCCATGGCGGCTTCGACCTGGGGCGAGCCGGTGACGCACAGGAACACGATGTCGCTGGCGCGGGCCAGCGCCGCGGGCGTGGCGGCCTCGGTCGCGCCTGCGCTCAGCAGGTCGGCGACGCGCTCGCGGTTGCGGTGCACCGTGAGCGCCAGCGCATGGCCGTGGGCCAGCAGGTTCCTGGCCATGCCGTGGCCCATCAAGCCCGAAGCGCCGATGAATCCGATTTTTTGCATGTGGGTCTCCGTGGTGGTGGCTCCAAGCATGCCAGAGCCCGCGTTTTGGTTCCGCAAACGCGCTCAACGCGCCGGCGCGGCGCGGTTTGCGGCGCCCGCGGTGTCAAGCGCCTGTTGGCGTTTGGATTGCTCGGCAAACTCCCGCCGCTTGGCTTGCAGGTATTCGCCTCGCTCCAGTTCATGCAATTGCCTCGGGTGGCGCTCGGTCAGCTCGAACCAGCGCTCCAGGTCGCGTTCGAAGCGTTGCCCTTTGGGGCGTGCCAGGCCTTCGAGGTG
>JAYSVE010000869.1:0-2868 GCA_043718725.1 Methylibium sp. | reverse complement strand
GGGGTTTTCGAAGCCGCCGGCCGGCGCCCTATGTTGCCCTTTCGGGCAGCAGCACGATGCCGTCTTCGTCGGCGTACAGCCAGTCCCCCACCCTCACCCACACGCCCTGGACCTGAATGGCTAGGTCGCGCTGGCCTGCGTTGCGCCGCTCGGTCGGCATCGGCGTCAGCGCCAGTGCGCGAATTCCCACATCGCATTGCGCCAGTTCCTCCGCGTCGCGCACGCAGCCGTCGACCACCAGGCCGGCCCAGCCGTTTCTGGCCGCCGCGGCGCCCAGGTTGCCGCCGACCAGGGCGCGCCGCAGCGACCCGCCGCCATCGACCACGAGTACCTTGCCGACCCGGCCGGAGGGGGTGTCAACCCAACCTGGTGATTCGACGGCGGCCTTGACCAGGGAGTTGTCTTCGAAGCATTTGACCGTGCTCACCGGGCCGGCGAATTTGCGCCGTCGGCCGAAGTCTCGGAACACCAGCGCAAGCACGCGAAACCGGCCGTCGCTGTCGTTCTTGTGGACGTCGCACAGATCGCAGGTGGAAAAACCCGTCAACTCGGGCGGGTTCATGCGTTCACCATCTTTCGTATCGGCCGCTTCACATCTTCCAGGCGGGCAGGCAGCATGGGCTGGTGTTCGCGCGCCGGATTCAAGATGATGGACGTGGCGGTTTCGGTGAGCAAGCAAAACTTGCTGACCACGGCGTCGAGGTGGCTCACGTCAACCACGGCGATCTCCAGGACCCAACTGTCTTCGCCCGTCACGTTGTAGGCATTGATGCATTCCGGCGTCTGCTGGATGAGTTTGATCACCCGCCCGTATTCGGCGCGGCCGATACGGATCACCGCGCGTATGCTGTAGCCCAGTTTGCTCAGGTTGACCGTGGCGCGATAGCCGCTGATGACGCCAAAGGCCTCGAGCTTGCGCACTCGCTCGGTCACCGCGGGCTGGCTGAGGTGTACGCGGCGTCCCAGTTCGGCCATGGTCAGCCTCGCATCGGCTTGCAGTTCGGCAAGGATGCGGGTGTCGTGTTGGTCCAATTCGCCGTTCAAGGTCGACTCCGTAAGAGTCCATCAAATCGACGGAATTGTGCCGTCAAAAGCATGAGAGTTGTATCGCTGCAAGCCAGAAGCTTTCGTACGATCGATGTTCACCTTGCAGATGTGTACGCACGTCAAACTCATGAACACGCTCGCCTCTTCCGCTTCGCCCCCCGCCCCGTCGCCGCCCATGCCGCCCCTGCTGATGCTTTGCCTGGCCGCCACCTGGCTGGTGTGGGGATCAACCTATCTGGCCATCAAATTCGCGCTTCTGAGCTTTCCGCCGTTCTTCCAGATGGGGACGCGGTTTTTGTTGGCGGGCGTGCTGCTGATGGCCTGGATGCGCTGGCGTGGAGCGCCCTGGCCGAACCGCACCGAATGGCGCAACGCTCTGATCGTCGGCGCCTTGATGCTCGGCGGCGGCATGGGCGGTACGGCGGTGGCCGAGGTGACGGTCGGCTCGGGCCTGGTAGTCGCGTTCATCGCGGTGGTGCCGTTGATGATCGCTGCAATGAACCTGATGTGGGGCGTGGCGCCCGGCCGGCTTGAGGCGGTCGGCATCGGGCTGGGCCTGGCGGGGGTGTTGATGTTGACCCAGGGAACGGGCTTCCAGGCGTCGCCGGCCGGCCTGCTGGCCATTTCGATCGCGTGCGTGACGTGGTCGGCTGGCAGCGTGCTGAGCCAGCGCAGCCTGCCGCTGGCGCGCGGCGCAACGGGCTTTGCCAGCGAGATGATGTGCGGCGGCGCCGTGCTGCTGGTCTTGAGCGCCGTGGCAGGTGAACGCCCCGTCTGGCCGCCGCAGCCGCTGGCCGTGGCGGCCTGGTTGTACCTCGTCGTGTTCGGCTCGTTGATCGCCTTCAATGCCTACATGCTGCTGCTGGAGCGGGCCAGCGCCGGCCTGGCGTCAAGCTACAGCTTCGTCAACCCGGTGATTGCCATGCTGCTGGGCATTGCCGTGGCGGGCGAAGTGGTGACGCCGTTCGAGTGGGCGGCCGCCGGCGTGGTGCTGGTCGGCGTGGTGTTGATGCTGCGCGGTGCGTCGAGATCGCGCGCCTGAGCGGCGCCGGACGCCCTATTGCGGCGTCTCGAAGCGCGTTGCGCGCAACAGGCCGCGGCCGTCGGCGTCGCGCAGTTCCAGCAGCCCGTCGTCTCGCACCCTGGCACTCACCGCCAGTTCCAGCGCGGTGAGGACGCGGTCTTCCTGCTCAAGCTGCAACTGGGCGCAGGACAGGCGCGTGGTGAGCACCGGGCCGAGCTTCAAGGCGTTGCCTTCCAGCGTGTAGCTGGCACTCATGGTGTTGCAACTGGTGTGGCCGGTGAGCTGGCCGCCGGGGCCGAAATTGATACGGGCTTTGCGTTTGTCGAGCATGGGCTCGCTGCGCGCCTGCTCGATGCGCCACAGGCCGGCCACGCCGTCGGCCGCGGTCGCAATGGGCCCCCAAGCCATCAGCAACGTGAGGGCCAGTACCGTGGGTGCCTCGGCACTTTTCATGGGGATGCTCATGGGATCAGCGCGTCCCGGGCCCTGCCCCTTCAGGGGCGCGCGAGCGCGAGGCCGCGGCGCGAATCGCACTGAGCGTGGTGCGCGTGGTGCTGATGTCACTGTCGAGCTTGAGGTGCAGCAAGGTCGGGCGGGTGCGGGCCAGGGCGGCGGCAAATGCCGGCTCGAACCGGGCGGTTTCGCTCAAGGTCGCCGCTTCGAATCCGTAAGCGCGGGCGAGCGCGGCGAAGTCGGGGTTGAACAGATCGCTGCCACTCGTGCGGCCCGGGTACTCGCGCTCCTGGTGCATGCGGATGGTGCCGTAGGTGCCGTTGTCGACGACGATGCTGATCAGC
>JAYSVE010000868.1:0-2870 GCA_043718725.1 Methylibium sp. | reverse complement strand
TCGGCGATGCGCATCAACCGAACTTCACGCCCTTGATCGAAAGCTCCAGGACCGTCGGCCGCAATCTCAAGAAGGGTGCGATCGTCGTCTACGAATCGACCGTCTACCCCGGCGCCACCGAAGAGGTTTGCATCCCCATCCTCGAGCGCGAGTCCGGCCTGCAATGGAAGCGCGACTTCTTCGTCGGCTACAGCCCGGAGCGGATCAACCCGGGTGACAAGGAGCGCACGGTCACCAAGATCACCAAGGTCGTCTCCGGCGACACGCCGCAGACGCTTCAAAAGGTCGCCGACACCTATTCCAGCATCATCACCGCGGGCGTGTACCCGGCCAGCAGCATCAAGGTCGCGGAAGCGGCCAAGGTCATCGAGAACACCCAGCGCGACCTCAACATCGCCTTGATGAACGAGCTGGCGATGATCTTCGACCGCATCGGCATCGACACGCTCGAAGTCCTCAAGGCCGCCGGCACCAAATGGAACTTTCTACCGTTCCGTCCGGGCCTGGTCGGTGGCCATTGCATCGGCGTCGACCCCTACTACCTGACGCACAAGGCCGAAATGCTGGGTTATCACCCGCAGGTCATCCTGGCCGGCCGGCGCATCAACGACGGCATGGCCGCCTTCGTGGCCCAGCAGGCCGTCAAGGAGCTCATTCTCAACGGCACCAACATCAAGGGCGCCAAGGTGATCGTGCTGGGCCTGACCTTCAAGGAGAACTGCCCCGATCTGCGCAACAGCAAGGTTGCCGACGTGGTGCGCGAGCTGCAGGAGTTCGGCTGCGAAGTCCATGTGCACGACCCGCTGGCCACGGCGGCCGAGGCACGCCATGAATACGGCATCACGTTGACCGACTGGAACGGCCTGCCGCGCCAGGCCGATGCGATCGTCGCCGCCGTCTCCCACGCCCAATACCTTGCCATGCCGCTCGCCGAGCTGCTCGCGCCCCTGAAGCCGGGCGGTGTCTTCATTGACATCAAGTCCACCTACCCGCCCGAGGCCATTGCCGCCGCGGGCGTCCACCTCTGGCGCCTGTAAGACCGCCCATGACCGCCTACGAAAGTCTGCAGGCCCGCCTCGCTGCCGAACAACGCACCTGGCTCATCACCGGGGTCGCCGGCTTCATCGGCAGCAACCTGCTGGAAACGCTGCTCAAGCTCGACCAGCGGGTGGTGGGACTGGACAACTTCGCCACCGGCCACCAGCGCAACCTCGACGAGGTCCGGCGCCTGGTCGCGCCGGCGCAATGGCGCAACTTCCACTTTGTCGAGGGCGACATCCGCCAGCCGGACGATTGCCGCCTGGCGATGCAGTGGCCACCGTTGCCCGCGGGTGAAGGCACCGAAGTGCCGCGCAGCGTCGACCATGTGTTGCACCAGGCGGCGCTGGGCAGCGTGCCGCGCAGCCTGCTGGACCCGGCGACGACCCACGGCGCCAACATCACCGGCTTCCTGAACATGCTGGTGGCTGCGCGTGACGCGGGCATCCGCAGCTTCGTCTACGCCGCCAGCAGCAGCACCTATGGCGACCACCCCGGCCTGCCGAAGGTCGAAGACGTCATCGGCAAGCCGCTCAGCCCGTACGCGGTGACCAAGCTCGTCAACGAGTTGTACGCCGAGGTGTTTGCGCATTGCTACGGCTTCAAGGCCATCGGCCTGCGCTACTTCAACGTCTTCGGGCCGCGCCAGGATCCGAACGGCGCGTATGCCGCCGTCATACCGCACTGGACGGCGGCCCTGCTGCGGGGCGCGCCGGTCCACATCAACGGCGACGGCGAAACCAGCCGCGACTTCTGCTACGTCGACAATGCCGTCCAGGCAAACCTGCTGGCGGCCATGGCCGAGGCCGATGCGGCGAAGAACCAGATCTACAACGTCGCGGTCAATGGCCGCACCACGCTGAACGCCTTGTTTGTCCTGCTGCGTGACAGCCTGCGCGCGCACGGCGTTGCGCCCGATGTTGCGCCGCTGTACCGCGACTTCCGAGCCGGCGACGTCCGCCACAGCCAGGCCGACATCAGCAAAGCGCGCCAGGTGCTCGGCTACCAGCCCAGCCACACGGTGGCGCAAGGCATTGCGGTTGCGTCCGAGTGGTACATGGAAAACCTGAAACTGCTAAAGGCATGAGCTGTGCCGCGACAAGTTGCCGCCTGGGCTTTGGTGGCACCGGGTCCGGCAGCGAGAACCTAGGGCGAACTTTCGCCGCCGACTCCCGAAACTTAAGGCTTCAATGCAAGTTCGCCGCACACCCATCACCTCCCGCAAGGTCAGGTTCGCCGTCATCGGATGCGGTCGCATCGCCCAGAACCACTTCGAATCGATCGTCAAGCATTCAGACCGCGCCGAACTGGTGGCGGTTTGCGACACTGAACCCGCGGCACTGGCGCGAGCCATTGAAAAGACCGGCGCGGCGGGATTCGCGACGATGTCCGAACTTCTGGCACGCACCGAGGTCGACTGCGTCGTGCTGACCACCCCGAGCGGCCTGCATTCCAGGCAAGCCACGGAGGTGGCGCGCGCGGGCTGCAACGTCATGACCGAGAAGCCCATGGCGACTCGCTGGCAGGATGGCCTTGACATGGTGCGCGCCTGCGACGAAGCGGGTGTGCACCTGTTCGTGGTCAAGCAAAACCGGCGCAATCCGACATTGCAATTGCTCAAGCGAGCGGTCGATCAAGACCGCTTCGGCCGCATTTACATGGTCAACGTGAACGTGTTCTGGACCCGCCCTCAGGCGTACTACGACAGCGCCGCCTGGCGTGGCACCTGGGAGTTCGACGGAGGTGCCTTCATGAACCAGGCCAGCCACTATGTCGACCTGCTGGACTGGATCGGAGGGCCTGTGGAAAGCGTGATGGCCTATACCGGCACC
>JAYSVE010000867.1:0-6715 GCA_043718725.1 Methylibium sp. | reverse complement strand
TGCTGACATCGAGCAGGCCGTGGACCTCGACCACGCTGGTGCCGGCGACCAGGCCGGCCAAGCCGCCGACCAGGCGGTCGTCGAACAATGTGGTGGCGGTGATTTGCACCGTCTGGCCGAGCACGACCAGTGATTTGCCATCGGCGGCGACCGAGCCGACCAGGCCAACGATCTCGGGCCCGAAGCGGACCGACCGTGCCTTGCCGTGCGAGCCCCTGTCATCGCTGGAGATGCCCGAGCTTTCGACCTCGGCCGTCATGCCCAGGCGCAATTCACTGCTGCTGCGCGAGGCGCCGTCGTCGTCGGACACGCTGGCTGAGGAGTCGTCGAAGCGCACACCATTGACGATGATCGAGCCGAAGCCAGTGATGGTTCCCGACGAGAACGCGCTTCTGGCTTCTGCTGTGCTGTCGCCCGAACTGCCGCCGCCGCCGCAGGCCGTCAACAGCGCGGCGCCGCACAACAGCGTCAGGAATCCCTTGGCCGGGTGGCGGCACAGGTCAATCAATGGGTGGTTCAACATGTTGGATCTCCTTGCACCGTTTCCGGTGCGGTTCGCATGACTGACGATTCAGACATGGGGAGACTATAAATGTGCAAATCGCACATTTCAAGCGACGTTACAAACCCATACGCATCGGCGGCGGGTGGGCGCGCAACACACCCGGATTGACAAGACCGCTAGGCGAGCCCGAGGCCGAACCGTGAAACGGGTCGGCCTGCAACAACAGTGGAACAGCGGGCCGAGTCCGGCCCGCCCGAGGACGATCAGTCGTACAGCACCGCGGCGATCTTCGCGTCAGCCAGGTTGGACTTGTCGTACCAGTAGAAACCGGTGTCGATGATCTTCGGCAGCTTCTCGCCCTTGAGCGCCTTGACCGCCGCCTCGACCGTCTTGTAGCCGATGCCCACCGGGTTTTGGGTGATGGCGCCGGCCATCGCGCCGCTGGCAATCGCTTCCTTCTGCTGCTTGCCCGAGTCGTAGCCGATGATCACGATCTTGCGCTTCATCTCCTTGGCGCCGTTCAGCACGCCGATGGCCGAGCCCTCATTGGCCCCGAACATGCCTTTCAGGTTGGGGTTGGCCTGCAGGATGGACTTGGTGATCTCGGTCGACTTCAACTGGTCACCGCCGCCGTACTGCACGCTGACCACCTTGATGTTCGGGTAGGTCGACTTCATGCGGTTCAGGAAACCATCGCGCCGATCGATGCCGGTGCGGCTGGTCTGGTCATGAACGACCACCGCCACGTCGCCGGCCTTGCCGATGAGCTCGGCCATCTTGTCGGCGGCCAGCGCGGCGGCGGCCAGGTTGTCGGTGGTGGCGGTGGTGGCGGGGATGTCGCTGTCGACACCGGAGTCGAAGGCCACGACCGGGATCTTGGCGTCCTGCGCCTTCTTCAGCAACGGGATCGCGGCCTTGCTGTCCAGTGCGGCGAAGCCGATGGCGCTGGGCTTCTTGGCGAGCGCGGCCGAAAGCATGTCGATCTGCTTGTCAACCATGGCTTCGGTTTCCGGGCCCTCGAAGCTGACCTTGACCTTCAGGTCCTTGGCGGCCTGCTCGGCGCCTTGTTTCACGGCCTGCCAGAACTGGTGCTGGAAGCCCTTGGACACCAACGGGATGTAGATCTCTTGAGCCCGCGCACCGGTGCTCAGTGCGAATGCGGCCGTCAGGCCGAGGGCGATGGTGAGTGCTCTTCTCTGCAACAACATGGAATGTCTCCTCAGGGGTGGTTCGAACGAGATGCCGATGCCGAGGTCGGCGTGAAGGGGTCTAGCGGCGGCGTGACAACGGACGGGACTGTAAAGCGGTTCACAGGGTCGGCCGCCCGGCTCACTGCCGCTTTCGGCGCAGGATGTCGATGTAGACCGCCAGGATGATGATCACGCCGGTCACCACCGTCTGCCATTCCTGCGCCACCGACATGATGCGCAGGCCGTTGGTCAGAACGCTCATGATGAAAGCGCCGATGATGGTGCCCAGGATCGTGCCGGTGCCGCCCGACAGCGAGGTGCCGCCGATCACCACCGCGGCGATCGCGTCGAGCTCGTAGCCCTGGCCCAGCGCGGGTTGGGCCGAGTTCAACCGCGACGCGATCAGCAGCCCCGCGATCCCGCAGATGGCGCCGCTGACCGTGTAGACGACGATCTTCCAGAAGTCGACGTTGACGCCCGACAGCCGCACCGCTTCTTCGTTGCTGCCCAGCGCGAAGGTGTAGCGCCCGAGCATCGTCTTGTTCAGCACCAGGCTGGACAGCGCGGCGACGACGAACAGGATCAGCACCGCGTTCGGGATCGGCAGGGCGGGAATGAAATAGCCGATCAACGATTCCTGCGAAATCATCGGCATCTCCGGCGTGTCGTTGAAGTAGATCGGCTTGGTGCCGGAGATGACCAGCGACAGGCCTTTGAGCAACATCATCATGCCCAGCGTGGCGATGAAGGGCGGGATCTTCAGTTTGGCGATCAGCACCCCCGACGTGAAGCCGGACAGCGCCCCGAAGGCGATGGCCGCGAGCACGCCGACGTAGATCGGCAGCCCCCAGTAGGTCAGGAACACGCCGGCCATGACGGCGCAGAAGGTCATCAAGGTGCCCACCGACAGGTCGATGCCGGCGGTGATGATGACGAAAGTGCAGGCGATGGCCAGCACCCCGTTGACGGCCGTCGCCTGCAGGATGCTGACCATGTTGTCGGTCTGCAGGAAGTTGCTCGACGCCAGCGTGAAGAACGTCATCAGCGCCAGCAGGCTGGCAAAGGCAAGCAGCGTCTGGCGCGTGGCCGGGTCGAACAGCCTTGCCTTCAGGCTGCGCACAACGCCGGGGCTGGCCTTGAGCCGTTTGTCGGTGGGCGGCGGGAGGCGGGTGTCGTCCATGTTCATTGCGGGGTGTCTGCGGTTGCGGTTTGCTGCTTCAAGGCGCGACCAGGGTCTCGCGCTGCGTGGCCAGTTGCATGATCTTTTCCTGGGTCGCGTCGCGCGCCGCGAGTTCGCCGGTGAGCCGGCCCTCGCACATCACCAGAACGCGGTGGCTCATGCGCAATATTTCGGGCAGCTCCGACGAGATCATCACGATGGCCTTGCCTTGCTCGGCCAGCGCGATCAGCAGCTTGTGGATCTCGCTCTTGGCGCCAACATCGATGCCGCGGGTGGGCTCGTCGAACAACAGAATGTCGCAGTCGCGCAGCAACCACTTGGCGACGACGATCTTCTGCTGGTTGCCACCCGACAGCAGGCGCACCTGCTGTTCGACCGAAGGCGTGCGGATGTCCAGCCGTTCGACGTACTCCGTGGCCGTCTTGCGCATCGCGGCCTGGTCGAGCATGAGGCCCGCCGAGACGAAGCTGCGCAGGCTCGCGAGCACGATGTTGGTCTGCACATCAAGCCCGGTGGCCAGGCCGAAATGCTTGCGGTCTTCGGACAGATAGCCGATGCCGTGGGCCACGGCGTCGGCCGGTGAGTGGATCCTGACCGCGGCGCCGCGAACCCGGATGTCGCCGGCGTCCAGCCGGTCCGCACCGAAGATCGCACGCGCCACTTCGGTGCGGCCCGCCCCCATCAGTCCGGCCAGGCCGAGAATCTCGCCCTTTCGCAGGGTGAAGCTCACGTCCTTGATGGCGCTGCCGCGGCGCAGGCCCTTGACTTCGAGCGCGACCTCGTTGTTCGCGGTCTGTGGGAAGCTGTGCTGGGTGTGGTCGAGCTGGCGGCCGACCATCATGCCGATGATGGTGTCGATCGGCGTGCCGGCGGTGGGCACGGTCGCGATGTACTGGCCGTCGCGCATCACGGTCACGCGGTCCGAGATCTGCTTGAGCTCGTCCATCTTGTGCGAGATGTAGATCACGCCGACGCCATGCGCCTTGAGTTGGCGGATGATGCGGAACAGCTCGCCGATCTCGGCATTGTTGAGCGCGGCGGTGGGCTCGTCCATGATCAGCACACGCGAGTCGAACGACAGCGCCTTGGCGATCTCGACCATCTGCTGCTTGGCAACCGTCAGTTCCCCCACCGGCGTGCGCGGGTCCAGCGGCAGGTGCATGCGCTCGAAGATCTGACGCGCCTTCTCGTTCAGCGCCGCTTCGTCGAGGAACAGGCCCAGACCGCAGAACTTGCGCAAGGGCTCACGGCCGATGAAGATGTTCTGCGCCGCGCTCAGGTGGTTCATCAGGTTGAGTTCCTGGTGAATGATGGCGATGCCCAGCGCCTGAGCGGCGCGCGGCGAGGCGAGTTCGACCTCGGCGCCGTCGAAGACGATCTGGCCCTCGTCCTTTTGGTACACCCCGGCCAGCACCTTCATCAGGGTCGACTTGCCGGCGCCGTTTTCACCCATCAGCGCATGCACCTCGCCCGGCAACAGTTCGAACTGGCAATGGTCCAGCGCCCGCACACCGTTGAATGCCTTGCTGACGTTGCGCAGCGCAACGATGGGGGTCACGGCGGGAGGCTCACGGCAGGCATGGTCGCGATGATGCGGCGCGACGCAAAGGCGCGCCACCCGGCCTATCCCGTAGGCCCGCCGGCGCGGCGCGCCCCACCCTCGATACACTGCGGTCTCCCCAGCCCCGCACCCACCCCGATGAGCCACGACCTGCAAGAACTCTTCGACAGCAACCGCGCCTGGGCGGCCGCCACCGAGGCGCGCACGCCGGGCTTTTTCACCAGCCTGTTGCAGCAGCAGGTGCCGCAGTACCTGTGGATCGGCTGCGCCGACAGCCGCGTGCCGGCCAACGAGATCGTCGGGCTGTTGCCGGGCGAAATGTTCGTGCACCGCAACGTGGCCAACGTGGTGGTGCATTCGGACCTGAACTGCCTGAGCGTCATCGAGTTCGCGATCGACCTGCTGCAAGTGCAGCACATCATCCTGGTCGGCCACTATGGCTGCAGCGGAGTCAAGGCGGCGCTGTTGAATCGGCGCGTC
Organism: Methylibium sp.; assembly: GCA_043718725.1. Classification (GTDB taxonomy): domain Bacteria; phylum Pseudomonadota; class Gammaproteobacteria; order Burkholderiales; family Burkholderiaceae_C; genus LGRD01. Next base: position 1,799 of record JAYSVE010000867.1, on the reverse strand, counting down.
GGCATTGCCGACAACTGGCTGCGCCATGTGCAGGACGTGCGCAACAAGCACCGCGCCTGGATGGATGGCATGGACGACGACGCCATGCGCCTGAATGCCTTGTGCGAGCTGAACGTGCTGGAGCAGGCCCTCAACATCTGCGAGACCACCGTCGTGCAGGACGCCTGGCAGCGGGGTCAGACGGTGGTGGTGCACGGCTGGGTGTACGGGTTGCACGACGGCCTGATCGAAGACCTGAAGGTCACCGTCAACCAGGCGGCCGACGTGGGCGCGGCGTACGACCGGGCGCTGGATGCCGTGAAGAAGCGCTACGACGCGCTGCGAAAGGCGGGCCGCCGCTGATGTTCCCGCAGAAGCTCACCGACTCGCGCGCCTATGACATCGCGCAGGCCATGCTCGACGGCTTCAACCGCCACTACAGCTTGTTCCGCGAGGCCAGCGCCGGCGCGCAGCGGCGCTTCGAACTCGCCGACTGGCATGGCCAGCAGCGCGCCCAGCGCGAGCGCATCGAGTTCTACGACCTGCGCGTTGACGAAGCGGCCGAACGCTTGCAGCGCGAGTTCCAGGCCGCGGCGCTGCCCAAGGACGTTTGGCAGCAGGTCAAGCTGCACTACATCGGCCTGCTGACCAACCTGTACCAGCCCGAGCTGGCCGAGACCTTTTTCAATTCGGTGACCACCAAGATCCTGCATCGCAGCTATTTCCACAACGACTTCATCTTCGTGCGGCCCGCCGTCTCGACCGAGTACATCGAGAACGACGAACCGACCGCGCTGCCCACCTATCGCGCCTACTACCCGACGACCGAAACCTTGCGCGACACCTGGTTGCGCATCGTCCAGAACTTCCAGCTCCAGAGCGACTTCGAAGACCTGGAGCGCGACATCGACCAGTTGCTGGAGGCGGTGGCGGCCGAGTTGGGCGACTTCCGGATGCGCACCAACTTCCAGGTGCAGGTGCTTTCGTCGCTGTTCTTCCGCAACAAGGGCGCCTACGTGGTCGGCAAGGTGATCAACGGCTTCAACGAAACGCCGTTCGCGCTGCCCATCCTGCACAACGAACAGGGGCAGTTGATCATCGACGCCGCGCTGTTCGGCGAAGACGAGTTGCTGCTGGTGTTCAGCTTTGCGCGCGCCTACTTCATGGTCAACATGGAGGTGCCGTCGGCCTATGTGCAGTTCCTGCGCTCGATGATGCCCAGCAAACCGCGCTCCGAGATCTACAGCGCCATCGGCCTGCAAAAGCAGGGCAAGAACCTGTTCTACCGCGACTTCCTGGCGCACCTGCGCCACAGCACCGACAAGTTCCGCATTGCGCCGGGCATCAAGGGCATGGTGATGCTGGTGTTCGACCTGCCGAGCTTCCCGTATGTGTTCAAGATCATCAAGGACTTCTACCCGCCACAAAAGGAGACGACGCGCGAGCTGATCAAGAGCAAGTACCTGCTGGTCAAGCAGCACGACCGCGTGGGCCGCATGGCCGACACCCTGGAGTACAGCAACGTGGCCTTCCCGCGGGGCCGCTTCGACGACGAGCTGGTGGCCGAGCTGAAGCACTTCTGCCCCAGCCTGCTCGAGGAAGACGGCGACACACTGGTGATCCGCCATATCTACATCGAGCGCCGCATGGTCCCGCTCAACATCTACCTGCGCGACGCCTCGGCGGCGCAGATCGAGCATGCGGTGGTGGAGTACGGCAACGCCATCAAGGACCTGGTGCGCGCCAACATCTTTCCCGGCGACATGCTGTGGAAGAACTTCGGCGTCACGCGCCACGGCAAGGTGGTGTTCTACGACTAC
>JAYSVE010000866.1:0-6723 GCA_043718725.1 Methylibium sp. | reverse complement strand
GGCGTAGCGGTAGCCGGCGCGATCAGAGACCCAGCCGAGCGCGCCGCAGTTGGTCATCGCGACCGACATGCGCAGGCCGCCCGGGGTGAGCATGTGGCGCCACGGCGCCTGCGCGACCAGCGCGTCCACTGCGGCCAGCAGGGCCGGCGCATCGGCCCGCGCGAAGCCGCGCAGAACCACCGCGCCGGGCGCGATCGGCTGGTTCCACGGCAACGGGGCTTCGCTGCCTTCAAAGAGGTCCAGGTTCATTCCGGGTTGCCCTGAAAAGTGGCGTGGCCGACCAGCGTCGCGCGGCCAGGTGCCATCATCCTAGAAACGGCAGTTGACCGCTCTCCCTCGCTGGAAACACCGCATGGATATTGACTTCTTTCCTTACAACCACCTTCACCGGCTGGGTGAGAGCGCTACGCACCCGATTGAGCCGCGCTTCGGCGCGCTGGCGGCGTTGCTCCTCCTCGCGGGCATGAGCCCGCAGCGTCGTCACGCCTTGCCAGCCCACCGCATCGCAGCTCACTCGGGCGCGTCCAACTGCCGTTTCTAGGATCATCGCCCGCATGACCCCGCCCACCGACGCAGCGCCACGCCCGACACCAAGCATCGGCCTGGACCTGGCCCCCCGGACCCGCGTGTTCGCCGCGTTCTTTCTGTATGCGTTCAGCATGGGCGGCATCTTTCCGCGCCTGGGTGACTTGCAGCGCGCCATGGGCATCGCCGAGGGCGCCCTCGGCCTGGCGCTGATCGGCGCGGCCACCGGCACCTTGATTTCGCTGACCTTCGCCAGCCGCATTCTCGACCGTGTCGGCTACCGCCGCGCGCTGCTGTGCCTGACGCCGATTCTGGCGTTGCTCTATGCGCTGGCCTCGCTCGCCAGCGGCCCCTTGCTGCTGTTCCTGGCGCTGGTCCCGGCGGGCCTGTGCATCGGCACCATCGAGGTCATCGTCAACCTCGAGGCCGACCGCGTCGAACACCAGTCCGGCATGCGCATCATGAACCGGGCGCACGCCTTCTGGAGCATCGGCTTCTTCAGTGCCGGTCTGCTGGGGGCCTTGCTGTCGCAGGCGGGGGTGTCACCGCAGGCGCACCTGATGCTGGTCGCGCCGGTGGTGGCCGCGGCCACGTTGTTGTTGCTGGGCAAGTACCGCGCCGCACCCCACCGCGGGGGCGCGAACCCCGACGCGGCGGCGCATTTCGCGCGGCCGACCTGGGCCATCCTGGTGCTGGTGGCGGTGACCCTGTCGGCCCTGGTGCTCGAAGGCGCCGGCGCCGAATGGTCGGCCATCTACATGCGCGATGTGTTCGGCGCCGCACCCTTCGTCGCCGGCTCGGCGGTGGCGATCGGCGCATTGAGCCAGGCCGTCACACGCTTCTTCGCCGACCGCCTGGTCGAGCGCCACAGCCCGGTGGTCGTGGCGCGGGCCCTGTTGTTCGTGCTGGGCGTCGGTGCGTTGACGGTGTTCGCCGCGCCGGCCGGGTGGGTGGCGCTGGTCGGCTTCGGCCTGATGGGCGTGGGCTCCAGCGCGATCTTCCCGCTGGCGATGTCGGCCGCGGCCCAGCGCACCGACCGGCCGGCCGCCACCAACGTCGCGGCACTGGCGCAGGTTTCGTTCGTGGCGTTCCTGCTGGGCCCGCCGCTGCTGGGCTTCGCGGCCGAACACTGGGGCATCCGATGGTCGTTCGGCCTGGGCCTGCCCCTGGTGGGTTTGAGCCTGTGGGCCGCCGGTGCGCTGGCGGTTCGCGCGAAGACCGCGGCGCTGGCCTGAACGGCGCGGCAGCGCCAGCGCTTCACGCGTCAGCGCGTGATCGGCGCCGAGCCCGTTGGCCAGGCCCGTGGCGGCGCGCGTCGCCGTTCCTTCAGCGATTGAAGCGGCTGCGAAGGGCCCCTGATGCAAATGGCCCCTGATTGACGGCAAAGTTTTCCCCACATAAACTGTGGGCACGGGTTATGTGGAGATTGCCGTGAACATCACGCTCGCCGTGGACGAAAAATTAGCCGATCGCGCCCGCCAGGCAGCTCAAGCCATGGGCAAGAGCCTGAACCAGGTGGTGCGCGAGTACCTGGAACAGCTGGCCGGGCAGTCGCAACTCGACGCTGAACTCGAGGCCTATCGCGAGTCCACGGCAAACACGCCGGGCCGGCTGGGCGGCTGGAAGTTCAACCGCGACGAAATTAACGAGCGTGCGTAGCTTCATCGACACCAACGTGCTGGTCTATGCCGACGATGGCGGCGACCGCACGAAGCAAGGGGTGGCGACGGCCGTGATCGAGACCCATCTGCGCGCCGGTACGGGTGTGATCTCGACCCAAGTACTGCAAGAGTTCGTGAACACGGCGCTGCGCAAGTTGCTGCTGCCGGTAGACCTGATCCGCGCGCGGCTGGCGCTCTATCGACGGTTCGAAGTGGTGCCGTCGTCGGCAGACCTGGTGACATCGGCGCTGGACGTTCACGTACTCCACCGCGTGTCGTTTTGGGACGCCTTGATCGTGCAGGCAGCCCGCCAAAGCGGCTGCGTTCAACTGCTCACCGAAGACATGAATGCCGGTGCCGTCGTCGCGGCGGTGAGGCTGATCAACCCGTTTGCCTGAATGCGGCACCACGCCGCCGAGGGTCGGCATCACCGCCGCGCTAACACCCCCCGCAACGCCGCCCCCGTGTGGCTCCCCGCATTCGCCACCAAGCCCTCCGGCGCACTCTCGTCCACCACCGACCCGCCCTTCACCCCGCCTTCGGGCCCGAGGTCGATGACCCAGTCGGCTTCGGCGATCACGTCGAGGTCGTGTTCGATCACCACCACGCTGTGGCCGCCGTCGACCAGGCGGTGCAGCACGCGGATGAGCTTTTCGACATCGGCCATGTGCAGGCCCACCGTCGGTTCGTCGAGCACGTACAGCGTGTGCGGCGCCTTGTTGCCGCGCCGCGTCACGTCGTCGCGCACCTTGCTCAGTTCGGTGACGAGCTTGATGCGCTGGGCCTCGCCGCCGCTGAGCGTGGGTGAGGGCTGGCCGAGCGTGAGGTAGCCCAGGCCCACATCCTTCATCAGTTGCAACGGGTGGGCAATGTTGGGCATCGCGGCGAAGAAGTCGACGGCCTCGTCGATCTCCATCTTCAGTACGTCGCCGATGCTTCGTCCGCGCCAGCTCACGGCCAGCGTCTCGGCGTTGAAGCGGGCGCCGTGGCAGACCTCGCAGGGCACCTTGACATCGGGCAGGAAGCTCATCGCGATGGTGCGCACGCCCTGGCCTTCGCAGCCGGGGCAGCGGCCTTCACCGGTGTTGAAGCTGAAGCGCGCAGGGGCGTAGCCGCGGGCGCGGGCTTCCAGCGTTTCGGCAAAGAGCTTGCGGATCACGTCCCAGAAGCCGATGTAGGTGGCGGGGCAGGAGCGCGGCGTCTTGCCGATGGGCGTCTGGTCCACTTCGAGCACGCGGTCTATGGGCTCGTAGCCGCTGACGGCGTCACAACCGGCCCAGGCGGGGTGCGCGCCTCGGGCGATCGCATCGCGGCCGGCCTTGGTGGCGCGCTGGGCCACTGCCGCGTGCACGTTGGTGAGCATCACGTCGCGTGCCAGGGTGGACTTGCCCGAGCCGCTGACGCCGGTGATCGCGACCAGGCGCTGCAGCGGCAGCTGCACGTCGAGTTGCCGCAGGTTGTGCAGCGACGCGCCGCTGATGCTGAGCCAGTTCAGCGTGGCCAGCTTGCGGTTCACGGGTCGGCGCCGCTGAAGCGGATGCACCAGCGGGTGCGCCAGCCAGCGGCCGGTCACCGAATCGGCATGCGCCGACAACTCGGCAACCGAACCCTGCGCCACCAGATGACCGCCGCGTTTGCCGGCGCCCGGGCCGATGTCGATGATGTGGTCGGCGCGCCGGATCGTGTCTTCGTCGTGCTCCACCACGACCAGCGTGTTGCCCTTGTCGCTCAGGCCCTGCAGCGCCTTCAGCAGAATCTGGTTGTCGCGCGGGTGCAGGCCGATGGTGGGCTCATCGAGCACGTAGCACACGCCCTGCAGGTTGCTGCCCAGTTGCGCCGCCAGGCGGATGCGTTGCGCCTCGCCACCGCTGAGCGTCGGTGCGGCGCGGTCCAGCGTCAGGTAGCCCAGGCCGACTTCTTCGAGAAACTCCAGCCGGCTGGCGATTTCGCTGACCACGTCGCGCGCGATCTGCGCGTCGCGCCCGGTCAGCGCCAGCGCGGCCACCCATTGGCGCGTCTGCGTCACCGACCACTGCGCCACCCACGCGATCGAGTGGCCCTCGAAGGTGACGCCGCGCGAGATCGGGTTCAGCCGGGTTCCAGCGCATTCGGGGCAGGGCTCGTCGACCAGGCCCTCGACCTCCTGCTCCTCGGACGGGAAGCTCTGCTCGCGGCCCTTGTCGTCGGCGTCACGCACCGAGTCGTCATAGGCCTTGCGCTGTTCGCGCGTCAGTGCCAGGCCGGTGCCGACGCAGGTGGTGCACCAGCCGTGCTTGCTGTTGTAGCTGAACATGCGCGGGTCCAGCTCGGCATAACTGGTGCCGCAGGTGGGGCAGGCGCGTTTGGTCGAGAACACCTTGACCTTGCCGATGTGGGCGGTCGGGCCGCCGGCGAGCATCGCGCCTTTCAGGCCGTCCAGCGGGCCGAGCAGGTGCATCACGCCCTTGCCCAACTCCAGCGTGCGGGCCAGCAGCGCACGCAGTTCGGCTTCGGTGTTGGCGTTGACCACGATGTCACCGACCGGCAACTCCAGCGTGTGCTCCTTGAACCGGTCCAGCCGCAGCCAGGGATGGACGGGGATGAACTCCCCGTCGACGCGCAGGTGGGTGTGGCCGCGCCCCTTGGCCCACTTGGCCAGGTCGGTGTACAGGCCCTTGCGGTTGACCACCAGCGGCGCCAGCAGGCCCACATGCTGGCCCTTGTGCCCGCCCTTGGCCTGGTCACGCAGCAATTGCGCGGCGATGCTCTCGGCGCTTTGCGGCTTGACCGGCGTGCCGTCTTTGGGGCAATGCTGCAGGCCGAGCTTGACATACAGCAGCCGCAGGAAATGCCAGACCTCGGTGGTGGTGGCGACCGTGCTCTTGCGCCCGCCACGCGACAGGCGCTGCTCGATGGCGACGGTCGGCGGGATGCCGTAGACCGCGTCCACCTCGGGCCGGCCGGCTGGCTGCACGATGCTGCGCGCATAGGCGTTCAGCGATTCGAGGTAACGCCGCTGCCCTTCATTGAACAGGATGTCGAAGGCCAGCGTTGATTTGCCCGAGCCCGACACGCCGGTGACGACGCTGAACTTGCCGCGCGGGATGTTGACCGAAAGCGACTTGAGGTTGTGCTCGCGGGCATTGACAATTCGAATCGAATTGTCATCACGGCCTTCGATTCGAATCGAATTGTCATCACGGCCTTCGATGCGGATCCCGTCGTCGCCGGCGCGGCGCTCGTCGCGCGCCGCCTTCAGCAGGTGTTGCAGCGGCCGGCCCTCCTCAACCGCATGGCCGTCCAGGCCCATCGACCGGTCGTAGTCCGCCAGCGCCCGGCCGGTGTGCGACGTGGGGTGGCGCTTCACGTCCTCGGGCGCGCCGGTGCACACCACGTGACCGCCGCCCTCGCCGCCTTCAGGGCCCAAGTCGATCAGCCAGTCGGCGGCGCGAATCACATCCAGGTTGTGCTCGATGACGACCAGCGAATGGCCGGCGTCGAGCAGCTTGCGGAACGATCGCATCAGCTTGGCGATGTCGTCGAAGTGCAGCCCGGTGGTGGGCTCGTCGAACATGAACAGCGTGCCTTTGCGCGCCAGCGCCTGGCGGCTGGCGCTGCTGTTCTGCGCCGCCTCGGCCAGGTAGCCGGCCAGCTTGAGGCGCTGCGCCTCGCCGCCGCTGAGCGTGGGCACGGGCTGGCCGAGCTTGACGTATTCGAGGCCCACATCGACGATGGGTTGCAGCACGCGCAGCACCTCGCGGTCGTCGCGGAACAGTTGCACCGCTTCGCTGACCGTCAGCTCCAGCACGTCGGCCACACTCAAATCGCGGACCAGGTCGCCCGGCAATCGGCGGTCGATCTTGACCTCCAGCAATTCGGCACGGAAGCGCCGGCCGTCGCAGTCGGGGCAGCGCAAATAGACGTCGCTCAGGAACTGCATCTCCACATGCTCGAAGCCCGAGCCGCCGCAGGTGGCGCAGCGGCCGTTGCCGGCGTTGAAGCTGAACATGCCCGGGCCGTAACCGCGTTGCAGCGCCAGCGGCGCCTGCGCGAAGAGCTTGCGGATCTCGTCGAACGCACCCACGTAGCTCGCGGGGTTGGAGCGTGCGGTCTTGCCGATCGGCGACTGGTCGACGAACACCGCGTCGCTCAACCAGTCGGCTCCCAACAAACGGTCGTGCGCACCGGGTGTTTCGGTCGCCTTGCCGAAGTGGCGCTGCAGCGCCGGGAACAGCACGTCCTGCATCAGCGTGCTCTTGCCCGAGCCCGACACGCCGGTGACGCACACAAGGTGGCGCAACGGGAATTCGACAGTGACATGGCGCAGGTTGTGGTCGCGCGCGCCTTCGACGATCAGCTTCGGCGCGGCCTCGGTCACCGGCCGCTTGAGGCCCATGCCGACCTGCTTGCGCGCGCCGAGGTAGGCGCCGGTCAGGGTGTCGGCGTGGCGGATGGCGTCGGGCGTGCCGTCGAAGACGATGCTGCCGCCGCGTTCGCCGGGGCCGGGGCCCATGTCGATCAGGCGGTCGGCGGCCAGCATCACGGCCGGGTCGTGCTC
>JAYSVE010000865.1:0-2877 GCA_043718725.1 Methylibium sp. | reverse complement strand
TCTTGGCATGCAGGCGGCCCAATTCGCGCAGGGTCGGCAGGTCGATGACCGAGTCGTCGCTGTAGTCGCGCAGGCCCGTGGTGTCGAAGACGATGATCTTGACTAGCAGTGGCAGGTTCTCGCGCACTTCGAGCACCTTGTCGAGCTGCTCTTCGTCTTCGACGAACAGGAAGCGTGTGGCCGAGTCCTGGCACAGGTACTGCACCTGCCCGGCCGCGTCGGTGGGGTAGATGCCGTTGGAGACACCGCCGCAACTGAGCACGGCCAGATCGGCCAGCACCCATTCGACGACGGTGTTGGACTGGATCGAGGCGCACTGGCCGGCCTTGAATCCCAGGCTCAGCAGGCCGTCGCCGATTTCGCGCACCGCCTGGGCGGTCTGGTTCCAGGTCCACGAACGCCAGAGACCGAGTTTCTTCTGGCGCATGAAAACCGAGGCGCCGCGCATGGCCACGGCGTTCCAGAAGACTTCGGGCAGCGTCTCTCCCGGCACGACGATGTCGGTGCGCGGGCGCAGGTGGTCGAGGTCCCAGAGATTGCTCATGTCGTGTCGCTCATCGCCAGGTCTTCTTCTTCTTCCAGCGCCGCTCTCCGCGCACGCCGGCATCCTTCATGCCGAGGTAGAACTCCTTGATGTCCTCCTTCTCGCGCAGCCGCTCGCAGGTGTCCTCCATCACGATGCGGCCGTTCTCCAGCACGTAGCCGAAGTCGGCCACGTTGAGCGCCATGTTGGCGTTTTGCTCCACCAGCAAGAAGGTCGTGCCGCGTTCGCGGTTGATGCGGATCACGATCTCGAATATCTCGCGTGTGAGGCGGGGCGACAGGCCCAGGCTGGGCTCGTCGAGCAAGATCAGCTCGGGCGCGGCCATCAGCGCGCGCGAGATCGCCAGCATCTGCTGCTGCCCGCCCGACAGCAGCCCGGCGTCCTGCGCGGCGCGCTCCTTGAGAATCGGGAAGTACCCGTAGACCGCCTGCATGTCGCGGGCGACGCCGTCGCGATCACGGCGGGTGTAAGCCCCCATCAGGAGGTTGTCGCGGACCGACAGCAACGGGAACACCTCGCGGCCTTCGGGCACGTGGCTCAAGCCGCGCTGCACGATCAGCGCCGGGTCGCGGGCCGTAATGTCCTCACCCTTGAATTCGATGCTGCCCTTGCGCGGGTCGATGATGCCGGAGATGGTTTTCAGGATGGTCGACTTGCCCGCGCCGTTGGAGCCCAGAACGGTTGCGATCTGGCCGCCGATCACCTGCAGGCTGACGCCGCGAATGGCCCGGATCGGGCCGTAGGCGCTTTCGACATTGCTCAGCTTGAGGACCACCGCCATAGCCGGCGCCACGGCAGCACTCATGAAGCCCTCCGGCGCAGACTGGCCACGTCCTCGGCCGAACCGAGGTAGGCCTCGATCACGCCGGGGTGGCGCTGGACTTCGGCCGGCGTCCCCAGCGCCAGCACCTCGCCCTGGTTCATCGCCAGCACCCTGTCCGAGACCTTGGACACCAGCGCCATGTCGTGCTCGACCATCAACACCGTGATGCCCAGCTCGGCCCGGATGTCCTGGATCCAGAACGCCATGTCGTCGGTTTCCTCCAGGTTGAGGCCCGACGATGGCTCGTCCAGCAACAGCAGCCTGGGCTCGGTGCACAGCGCGCGCGCCAACTCCACCACCTTGCGCACGCCGTAGGGCAGTCCGGCCACCATGGACTCGCGGTGGTGCTGCAGGTCGAGCAGGTCGATCACCCGCTCCACCTTGTCGCGCGCCTGCACCTCGGCGCGGCGCGTGCCTCGGGTAAAGAGCAGCTCGCTCCACAGGCCCGTCTGGCGGTGCGTGTGGCGGCCGATCAACAGGTTCTGCAACACGCTGGCATGTTCGAAAAGCTCGATGTTCTGGAAGGTGCGCGCGATGCCCAGCCTGGCGATTTGATGCGGCGCATGCTGGCTCAACCGGTGGCCGTCGAACTCGATCTCGCCGGTGGTCGGGGTGTAGATGCGGCTGATCAGGTTGAACACCGTCGTCTTGCCGGCACCGTTCGGGCCGATCAGCGTGAACACCTCACCTTGCGCCACGTCGAAGCTCACGCCATTGACCGCCAGCACGCCGCCGAAACGGACGCTCAGATTCCTGGCGCTGAGCAAGGCTTGACTCATTCAGCGGCTCGCCACATTCTCAAGCGAACACCGCCGAGCCGGCTTTGCCGGGCCGCTGGTGTGCCTTGCGGGCCGCGCCGGACCAATGGCCCCGGCCCCTCGCCAGGCACAAAAGGTCCACTGGACCTTTTGGGTCCGGGCCCTGCCCCCTTGAGTGGGAGCGGCGCAGCCGCTTTGTCGGTGGGTCATCTCAGCCGCTCCGACTTCTGGAAGCTCTTCTGCCGCTTGAACAGGCCCTTGCGGTAGAACGGAAAGAGCTGGAGGTAGGTGCGCACCTTGAGCCAGCGGCCATACAGGCCCATCGGCTCGAACAGCACGAAGGCGATCAGCACCGCGCCATACACCAGGGCCTGCAAACCCGGCGCCTGACCAATCGCCGCGGGCAGGTGGTCTTTGCCCAGAGAAATCACCTGCGGCATGGTGATCAGGAAGATCGCGCCGAGAAACGCGCCGTGCACCGAACCGAGCCCGCCGATCACGACCATCAGCAGCAAGTCCACCGACTGGATGATGTTGAACTGGTCGGGGGAGATGAACTTCAGCTTGTGCGCATACAACGCGCCGCCGATGCCGGCCAGGGCCGCCGAGATCGCAAACGACAGCGTCTTGTAGTACGCCAGGTGGATGCCCATGCTTTGCGCCGACACCTCGGAATCGCGGATCGCCACGAACGCCCGGCCGGTGGCTGAACGCAGCAGGTTCAGGATCGCCAGCGTGGCCAGCACCGTGAT
>JAYSVE010000864.1:0-6729 GCA_043718725.1 Methylibium sp. | reverse complement strand
CAGCCGAACCTTGTAGCAATTGCCGGACGGCTCCAGGTCATACAGTTTCATCATCAGCTCCTTCACAAAAGTTGGTCGAATTCAAGGACGTTGCCATCTGGGTCGCGGATGAACAAGGCCACGCGCCGCGGCCCGATGGCGACCGGCCCTTCGGTGATGCGGATGCCGCTGCGCTCCAGTTGCTGCTGCAACCGGGCCAGGTCGTCAACGATCAAGGCGGGATGGGTGTGCCCCGGCAGCTTGATCGGCTCGTCCATCAGCACGTTGCGGTTGCCCGCGCGTTTGGCCCCGTTCATGATCAGATTGATGCGCACGCCGTCGGATGTTTCCATCTCGTTCGCCTCGTGCTCGGGGAAAGTCGCTGTTTGCACAAAGCCCAAGCGCTCGTAGAAGGCAATCGACTGTTCTCGGTCCGTGACCCGAATGCCGATGTGGTCGAACGCGGTGATTCGAAACCCGTTCATGCGTGGTTCATCCGCTTGTGTTTGACGGTTTACGAGCAACCGGCTTAGTTTACGAATCGGTAAAATAAAACGAAGTGTACGCTCGATTGCCAGTGACGCATCACTTTTTGAAGACACCCATGGGCAGACCACGTTCCGAAGTTGAAGTCGACGCCGAGCTGGCTCGCATGTTCCGCACGCACGGTTTCAGCGGTGTCACCCTGGCCGACTTCGAGCGCCAGACCGGTATGGCGCGCGCCAGCCTGTACTACCGCTTTCCGCAAGGCAAGGATTCGATGGCCCGCGCGGCGCTGACCACCGTGACGCAGTTGTTCCAACAGGGCGTCGTAGGTGACATGGAAGCGGCAGAACCTGCGCGCGCCTTGAAGCTGCTTCACCAGGGCCTGCTGCGCTATTACGAAGACGGTCAACTCGGTTGCGTGCTCGTGGCGTTTTCGATGCCCGCGATTGCGAACCGGTTTCGCCCGGAATTGCAAAACCTGCTGACGGTGCTGGTGTCGGCCGTGGAACGACTGGTGGTTCGGCTCGGGGTCAAGCCGGCGGATGCGAAAGTGCGTGCCGAAGACTTCGTCGCCGACCTTCAAGGCAGTCTGGTGTTGGCGGCGATCAGCGGCACGCAGCGCACCTTCGTGCGCCGACTGAAGGCTGCGATTTCGCGCCTGGTGCCGTGAAGGTGGTGCGGCTGCGTCCGTTCACCCCTTCGGCACGGGCGACGGCGATCAGGAAGCCCGGTTGAACAGCGCGCGGCGCGCCGCTTCACAGGTCTTGGCCTCGACCACGGCGTACTTGCGCGCGTGCGTCGTGGTTGAGCCGAACTCCTCGGGGTCGAACTTGCGGCGCGGCGCGCTGCAAGACGCGAGCAGTGCGACGCACATCGCAGCGGTGACGCCTCTGACGGGCAGGCGCATAGGTTACGCGCCGACGCCGGCCGCCGCCTCGGTGAACTCCTCGATCTGGTCGAAGTTCATGTACTGGTAAATCGAATCGCTGGCCGCCGTCAGCACGCCCATGTCGAGCATGTACTCGGCGCGGGTCGGAATGCGCCCGAGCTTCGAGCAGATGGCGGCCAGCTCGGCCGAGCCCAGGTAGACGTTGGCGTTCTTGCCCAGCCGGTTCGGGAAGTTGCGCGTGCTGGTGCTGAACACCGTGGCGCCTTCTTTGACCTGCGCCTGGTTGCCCATGCACAGGCTGCAGCCGGGCATCTCCATGCGTGCTCCGGCGCTGCCCAGAACGCCGTAATGGCCCTCGTCGCTGAGCCTCTTGGCATCCATCTTGGTGGGCGGTGCAACCCACAGCTTGACGGGGATGTCGCGCTTTCCTTCGAGCAGCTTGCTGGCGGCGCGGAAGTGGCCGATGTTGGTCATGCAACTGCCGATGAATACTTCGTCGATCCGGGCGCCGGCGACGTCGCCGAGGGTCTTCACATCGTCGGGGTCGTTCGGGCAGGCGACGATGGGCTCATGCACGTCGGCCAGGTCGATCTCGATCACCGCGGCGTACTCGGCATCGGCGTCGCCTGCCAGCAGTTGCGGGTTCGTCAGCCAGGCTTGCTGCGCATCGATGCGGCGCTGCAAGCTGCGCGCGTCGGCGTAACCCTGCTCGATCATCCACTTCATCAAGGCGATGTTGCTGTGGATGTATTCCTTGATCGGCTCCGGGTTCAGGTGCACCGTGCAGCCGGCGGCGCTGCGTTCGGCCGAGGCGTCGCTCAGTTCGAAGGCTTGCTCCACCTTCAGGTCGGGCAGGCCTTCGATCTCGAGAATGCGTCCGCTGAAGATGTTCTTCTTGCCCTTCTTCTCCACCGTCAGCAGGCCGGCCTTGATGGCGTACAGCGGGATCGCGTTGACGAGGTCGCGCAAGGTCACGCCGCGCGATTGCGCATCCTTCATCGTGCCCTTGAAGCGCACCAGCACGCTCTCGGGCATGTCCAGCGGCATCACGCCAGTGGCGGCGGCAAAGGCCACCAGGCCGGAGCCCGCGGGGAAGCTGATGCCGATGGGAAAGCGCGTGTGGCTGTCACCGCCGGTGCCCACGGTGTCGGGCAGCAGAAGGCGGTTGAGCCAACTGTGGATCACGCCGTCGCCGGGCCGCAGCGAAATGCCGCCGCGGTGGCTGATGAAGTCGGGCAGCTCATGGTGCATCTTCACGTCCACCGGCTTCGGGTAGGCGGCGGTGTGACAAAAGCTTTGCATCACGAGGTCGGCGCTGAAGCCCAGGCAGGCCAGGTCTTTGAGCTCGTCGCGCGTCATCGGGCCGGTGGTGTCTTGCGAGCCCACACTGGTCATGCGCGGTTCGCAATAGGTGCCTGGGCGCACGCCTTGCTGGGTGCCTTTGACGACCGGCAGGCCACAGGCGCGGCCGACCATTTTCTGGCCCAGCGTGAAGCCGCGGCCGGTGTCGGCCGGGTTGTGCGGCAGCCGGAACAGCGTGCTGACGGGCAGGCCCAGTGCCTCGCGCGCCTTGGCCGTGAGGCCGCGGCCGATGATCAGCGGGATGCGGCCGCCGGCGCGCACCTCGTCGAACAGCACCTCGCTCTTGAGCCGGAACTCGGCGATGACCTTGCCGTCTTTCAGCGCCCGGCCTTCGTAGGGGCGCAACTCGACCACGTCGCCCATGTTCATTTGCGCCACGTCCAGCTCGATCGGCAGCGCGCCGGCGTCTTCCATGGTGTTGTAGAAGATCGGCGCGATCTTGGCACCCAGGCAGACGCCGCCGAAGCGCTTGTTCGGCACGAACGGGATGTCCGCGCCGGTGAACCACAGCACCGAGTTGGTCGCCGACTTGCGGCTGGAACCGGTGCCGACCACGTCGCCCGCATAGGCCACCAGGTGGCCGCGCGCGCGCAGGTCTTCTATGAACCTGACCGGGCCGCGCTTGCCCTCTTCTTCGGGCGCTGCTTGTGGATATTGGCCGGGGCGCGGGTTCTTGTGCATCGCCAGCGCATGCAAGGGAATGTCGGGGCGGCTCCAGGCGTCGGGCGCCGGCGACAGGTCGTCGGTGTTGATCTCGCCGGCCACCTTGAAGATGCTGACGGTGATGCTTTGCGGCACCTCGGGCCGCGACGTGAACCACTCGGCGTCGGCCCAGCTTTGCAGCACCGATTTGGCGTGTGCGTTGCCCTTGTCGGCCTTCGCCTGGACGTCATGGAACTGGTCAAACATGAGCAAGGTTTTCTTCAGGGCCGCGGCGGCGCTGGCGCCCACAAGTTCGTCGTCCAGCAGGTCGATCAGCGGGCCGATGTTGTAGCCGCCCAGCATCGTGCCCAGCAGCTCGGTGGCGCGCGCCCGGTTGATCAGCGCACAGGGCTCGGTGCCATGGGCCACCGCCGCGAGGAAGCTGGCCTTGACCCGCGCCGCTTCGTCCACCCCGGCGGGCACGCGGTGCGTGATCAAGTCGACCAGCGTGGCCGCGTCAGCGCCGGGCGGCGCCTTCAGCAGCTCGATCAGTTGCGCGGTTTGCCGGGCCGACAGCGGCAGCGGCGGGATGCCGAGTGCGGCGCGTTCGGCGGCATGTTGGCGGTAGGTGTGCAGCATGGGGCGAATCTCCAGTGACCAGACGTGTGCAGAAGAGGGTGCGCGGCGTTCAACCGGCTTTGGGCACGATGACTTTGAGCCCCTTGAAATAGTCGCGAAAGAACCCGTCATCGCGCGTGATCAGAGCGTTGCATTGAAGCAGGGCGTGTGCCCCGACGAGAAAGTCTGGCACGGTGTGCTCTTGCCGCCCGCCGCGCTGGCGGTAGCGGCGCTGCATCTCGCCGGCCCGAACCGCCGACTTGGATTCAATGGTGGCGTAGCCGATGCCCATCTCCTCGAGCACACCCAGTGCCTCGGCGCCATTGCGCAGCGCAGTGGTGATTTCGGCCAGCACCACGTCGCACACCACCACCGGCCCGATGTTCAGCGACTGTCGCAAGCTGGCTTCAGCCCCAGCGGCGGTGGCAGGGTCGTCCGCCAGCAGGTCGATGATGACCGAGGAGTCGATGGCGATCATGCGCCGGTCTGGGCTTCAGACGTCCAACGGGTCGCCGGGTGCACGCCCGCGGATGGCGCGCATGGCCTCGTCGGTGGACGCAAAACCATCGAGCTTGAAGCGCCCGCGCGCGCGCGAAATGGCGTCGTCAACATTCTTGCGCAGGATGATGCGCCCGCCGTCGAGTTCGACCTTGAGCTGGGTGCCCTTGGTCAGGCCCAGGGCGTCACGCACCGCTTTTGGCAGCGTGATTTGTCCGCGTTCTGCAACAGTGGCTTCCATGGCGGGACCTTGGCATGAGTATGTTGAAAGTTTACATACTCTTCTAGGCATACTCAAGCGAAGATCCGCTGCCGGGATGGTGCATTCCCGGTGGAGAGCGAATCAGGCCTTGCCGGCCAGGGCCGCCGCGGCGCGCTGCTTCTCGTGCACGCAGCCGTCGACCACACGCTGGCCGACCTTGGAGTCCATCATCATCGACTTGCTGGCGATCTGGATCAGCAGCATGCCGCCCTTGACTTCTTCCAGGCGCACCGCGCCCGTGGATGAAACGATGGGCTTCATCGTGTAGGTCTTGGTCTTGAACCTGACGTCGACGTAGCCCGGCGTCTTCGGGTTCATGCCCACGTCCATGGCCTGGTCCAGCTCACACGCGTAGTTGCCGAAGTAGGTGCGCTCGGCGGCATCAAGCTGGGTCTGGTCGGCGGCGGGCAGGGCGGCAGCGGCCGGGGCGGCCTTCTTGGCTGCTGGCTTGGGAGCCTTCTTTGGGTCCGCGGGCTTGGAGGGCTTGGCGGTCGCGGTGACTTGCGCGGCGGCTTGGTCGTGGGCGAAGGTCGAGCCCAGGGCCAGGGCGGCAGCAAGGGCAAGATGCGGAAGGTTCTTCATGGAAGGTACTCGCAGAAAACTCGGGGGCCCGATTGTGGAGGGCGGTGCGCACCCGGCAGTCGCCGCAATTGAAACAAACTGAAGTTTGGCGGGCATGCGCCACACCTTGCCAGGCTGCGACGCGAGCCGCGCACTTGGGAACTTGAATCTCAGTCGCCGGCCCCTGTGAACCAGGCCTGAAGCACACTGGCGGGCAGCGCCACGCCGGTGCGCTGGGCGCGCTCCAGCACTTGCCAGAAGTAGCGGTAGCTGGCCCGGTCGTGCAGCGCGTTGCGGTGGCGCACCGGTGCCCATTCGGCGGCCTGCGCGGCGGTGATGATCTCCAGCGCTTGCTCGACCTCGTCGCTGCCCGGCGCAAATGCGGCAACGATGAGCCGAATCTGGTTCGGGTGGATGCTCCACATGCGTGTAAAGCCGAGTTCCCGGCAGGCCTTTTGCGCTGCTTGCGTGAGGGCAGCGGTGTCGTTCAGCTCGGTCACCACGGAGTGCGACGGGGTCTTGCCGTGGGCGTGGCAGGCGGCGGCGATTTCGAGCTTGGCCCGCAGCACCAGCGGGTGGCTGAACTGGCCGGCCGCACTCATCGCCGCCGCGGGAATGGCGCCGCGGTGCGCCGACACGAAGTCCATCAAACCGAAAGACACCGATTCGACACGCGGGTGGGCGGCGATGGCGTGCACATCGCGCAGCGCGCCATGGGTTTCGACCAGCACATGCACGGGAATCGACCGGCCGATGTCGTGCGCGGCCGAGACCTGGTCGATCCGCTCGCAAGCGCGCCGGACCTCTTCGAGCCCGCGCGGCTTGGGCAGCATCAGGTAGGCCATCCGCGCGCCGGCACGGCCGATCAGGGTGTCCAGGTCCTGGTTAAAACTGGCGTGCTCGACAGGGTGGACCCGGGCCCCGACCCGGCCGTGCCGGTTCAGGCCGGACATCGCGATCTCGGCCACCAGATGGGCGTGTTCGGCCTCGCCGCCGATGGGTGCGCCGTCCTCGCAGTCGAGTGTCACGTCAAAGACCGGCCCGAGTTCGCCCTGCAACTCCAGGCTCTTGCGCATGCGGGCCTCGACGCCGCAATAGTGGTCGCACACCGGCAGCCCGGGCACGCGGTCCCCGGCCTCGAACAAGACGGCGCGCGGATGAATCTTGTGGGGGTTCACGGCCTTGCCTGCAAGGCAAACCAGCCCACCGTCTTGGGCCGGTTTGCGCGCCATGGGTTGAGACGATCCGCCTACAGAAGGTGCTTCACACCGTCTTGTTCGGCCTGCAGTTCGGCCAGCGTGACATTGATGCGCTCCTGGCTGAAGGCGTCGATGGCGAGGCCTTCGACCACCTTGTACTCGCCGTTTTCGGTGGTCACCGGGAAGCCGAACATCGTGTCTTTCGGGATGCCGTATTGGCCGTCTGACGCGAT
>JAYSVE010000863.1:0-2881 GCA_043718725.1 Methylibium sp. | reverse complement strand
GTCAGCCGTATGTGGGCGCCACGCTCTCCATGTTCCCGGCCCCGGGAAGCCATGGCGGCATGGGCAACTACATCACCTGGGACGCCGGCACCGGCAAGATCGTGCAGAGCAAGGCAGAGAAGTTCTCGGTGTGGAGCGGCTCGCTAAACACCGCGGGTGGCCTGTCCTGCTACGGCACGCTTGAGGGCTACCTGAAGTGCGTCGATGCCAAGGACATCAAGAAGGAACTGTTCAAGTTCAAGACCCCGTCCGGCATCATCGGCAACGTTTTCACCTACGAGCACAAGGGCAAGCAGTACCTCGGCACGTTCTCGGGCATTGGCGGCTGGGCCGGTATCGGCATGGCGGCTGGCCTTGAGAAGGACACCGACGGCCTGGGCGCCGTGGGCGGCTACAAAGAACTGAATCAGTACACCGATCTTGGTGGCTCACTGACCATCTTCGCGTTGCCCCGCTGAAGCAGACAGGGCCGGGCCGGTTGCCCGGCCTTGATGTCGGGGATGGCATTCGAAAGGATGCCGTCCCTTTTTCATTTTGATGTGCACACGCAACCATTTGTTGCCAATCGCGTCACAACACGCCCGAGCCATTGTTCGTGCATCGGACGGGTGTCAACTTCGGCGCCGGACCGGTCGTTAGAACCCGCACCCCCACCCTCTCAAGTGAGTTCTCATGAAGTTCAAGAATCTTTTGCTGTCCGCTTTCTTGTGCCTGCTGGGCGCCGGCACGGTGCAGGCGCAGTCCCAGCTTTACACCGTGGTCGATGGCTACAAGGTCGATGCCGAAACCATGAAGGGCTTTCGAGCCTGGCGCGCCGCGGCCTGTGACCGCTGCCACGGCGCCAACCAGGAAGGCCTGGTGGGTCCTTCATTGGTTAACAGCCTCAAGACCTTGACCAAGGACGAGTTCGTCAAGGCCGTCAAGGACGGCCGGCTGGAAAAAGGCATGCAGAGCTTCGGCAACAGCCCGCAGGTCATGGACAACATGAATCAGCTCTACGCCTACCTGAAGGGCCGCTCCGATGGCGCGATCACGCGCGCCAAGGTGGAAGAAAGCAAATGACGCCGCGGGCGGGCCGCAAGCCCGGAGCAGCGGCGCGGGCCGTGGCGGTGTGCGCGGCGCTGTGCTGCGCGGCGCTGGCGGCGACGGCACAAGACACGGCGGTGCCACGCAAGGCCTTTCGGGTTTGCCAGGACCCGAACAACATGCCGTTCTCCAACCTCAATGGCGATGGCCTGGAGAACAAGCTGGCCGAGCTTTTTGGCAAAGCCCTCGGCTTGCCGGTGACGTACTTCTCGTTCCCGCAGCGCCTGGCGTTCATCCGCAACACGCTGCGCTACAAGCTGCCCGGCGAGGACTTCCGCTGCGACATCGTGATGGGCGTGCCGGTCGGCTACGACCAGGTGTCGGTCACCAAACCCTATTACCGCTCGACCTATGCGTTGGTGTTTGCAAAAGGCCAGGGTCTGGACGACGTCAAGTCGGCTGAAGACTTCCTCAAGCTCGATGCGACCAAGTTGTCCAAGCTGCGCATCGGCATCTACGACCGCTCGCCGGCGTCTGAATGGTTGAGCAAACACAAGCTGGTGGACAGCGGTGTGCCCTACCAGATCATGAACGCCGACCCGCAACAGTACCCCGGTGAGATCATCGAGAAAGACCTGGTTGCCGGCAAGATCAACGCGGCCATTGTCTGGGGACCGATAGCGGGCTATTTCGCGCAGCGCGTCAAGACACCGGTGTTGCAGGTCGTGCCCTTGAAGTCCGAGCCCGGCGTCAAGTTCGACTTCCAGATGGCCATGGGCGTGCGCTACGGCGAGCGCGAATGGAAGCAGCAAATTGAAGCCTTGCTCGAATCGCGCCAGGCCGAGATCCAGGCGATCCTCAAAGAATTCGGCGTGCCGGTGGTCGACGCGGCGTTCGAATCGCGCAAGCCCTGACATGTTTGCGCCACGCGGCCAGCGATCGGCGCGTCGATGATCAAACGCCTGACGCTTTGGCTGGCGCTCGGAGGCGCGGCGGGGATGGTTCACGCCGAAATGGACCGGGCGAGCTTCATTGGTCTGGGCGCCAGCGTCTTGAAGATCGAGGTCATGCGCGCGCAGGGCGGCTATTCGCTGGGTTCGGGCGTGATGGTTCGGCCCGACAAGGTGGTGACCAATTGCCATGTGACCCGCGACGCGTCGCAGATCCACATCCTGCGCGGAGGGGCCCGTTGGCGGGTCGGGTCGCAGGCGGTCGATGTGGAGCACGACCTGTGCGTGCTGCATGCCCCGGGCGTCAAGGCGAACGTCGTGACGATGGGTAGTAGCGCCGATCTCAAAGTCGGTCAGCCGCTGATGGCGCTCGGCTTCACCGGGGGCTTGGGGCTGCAGAACAGCGCCGGTGACGTGGTGGCCCTGCACCGCCACGACAGCAGCCACGTCATCCAGAGCACCAACTGGTTCAGTTCGGGCGCGAGTGGCGGGGGCCTGTTCGACGACAAGTTGCGCCTGGTGGGTATCCTCACCTACCGCCTTCGTGGCGGTGCGGCGCATTACTTCGCGGCGCCGGTGGATTGGTTGCAAGGCATGCTGGACGACAGCGCCCGCTATCTGCCGGTGCAGCCGATGGCCGCGGACTTGTTGCCCTATTGGCAGAAGCCGGCGGCTCTGCAGCCAAATTTCCTTCGAGCTTCCTTGTTCGAGCGCGATGGCGACTGGACCGCGTTGGAGTCCTTGGCCGCGCGATGGATCCTCGCGGACGAGTACGATGCGCAAGCCTGGTATCGCCACGGGCTTGCGCTGGCCCAGTTGAATCGCCTGCCCGATGCCCAGCAAGCGCTCGAACGGTCCGTCAACATCGAGCCAGCGTTTTGCGAAGCCTGGCTCAGGTTGGGGCT
>JAYSVE010000862.1:0-2884 GCA_043718725.1 Methylibium sp. | reverse complement strand
TCACTCGCGAGTTGTCGTTGTTTGAGATTGCCATCATGACGCGCGCCGGGCCGGCCAAACTTTTGGGCCTGAAGGACCGTGGCCACCTGGGCGAGGGCGCGGCGGCGGACATTGCGGTCTACCGCGAAGACGCCGATCGTGAAGCGATGTTCACGCGCCCCGAGTACGTTTTCAAGGACGGCACGCTGGTGTCTCGCGCCGGTCGCATCACGGCCGTGACGACGGGCGGCACGCACTTCGTCTCACCCGACTACGACAGAAGCATTGAGAAGGTGCTGCGCCGGCACCTGGCCGCGCATGGGTCCGTCAATTTCGACCACATCGCGATCGGCCATGACGAGTTGTGCCGCTGCTGCAACGGCGGGCGCTTGTTGCCGACGGCCTGCTTTGAAGGGGCTGCGACGTGAGTGCCCCGGCGAAACCGGCGTTGTTCCTCAACGGCGTCAGCATCGACGACAGCTTCGCCGAGGCGTTTCCGATGAAGGCCACGCGCATCATCGTCACCGCGCACAAGCTCGGCTGGGCGCGCCATGCGGCGGTCGCCGCCACCGGGTTTGCCACCTCGGTGATCGGCTGCGGTTGCGAGGCCGGCATCGAACGCGAGCTGACCGTAAATGAAACGCCCGACGGCCGGCCGGGCATCAGCCTGCTGCTGTTCGCGATGTCCGGCAAGGAGTTGGCCAAGCAGGTGGAGAAGCGCGTCGGCCAATGCGTGTTGACCTGCCCGACCACCGCGGTGTTCGCCGGTATAGGTCCTGGCCCCCAGGGCGCCGCGTACGGCACCCAACCCCTCGAGGGGGTGCTGCCCGGCTTGGGGCGGCCCGGCGCCGGGCAAGGCGAGGCCATCGCGCTGGGCAAGAACCTGCGCTTCTTCGGAGACGGCTGGCAAGCCTCGAAAATGATCAACGGGGTGCGCTACTGGCGCATCCCGGTGATGGACGGCGAGTTCGTCGCCCAGGAGACGACGGCCGTGACCAAGGGCGTGGGCGGCGGCAATCTGTTGCTGCTGGCCACCGATGTCGATGCGGCGCTGGCGGTCTCGGAGGCGGCGGTGGCGGCCATGAAGCGGCTGCCCAACGTCATCATGCCCTTCCCCGGCGGCGTGGTGCGTTCGGGATCCAAGGTGGGCAGCAAGTACGCCGCGCTCAGCGCGTCGACCAACGATGCGTTCTGCCCCAGCCTGGTCGGCTTGGTCGCAAACAGCGAATTGACGCCGCAGACCCGCTGCGTGATGGAGATCGTGATCGATGGCCTGACCGAGAAGGATGTGGGCGATGCGATGCGCGCCGGCATGGAGGCCGGCATTGCGATCGGCGCTGCCGGTGGCTTGCTGCGCATTTCGGCTGGCAACTACGGCGGCAAGTTGGGGCCGTTTCATTTTCATCTGCACAAGTTGCTGGGGCAGGGGGGCGCGCAATGAGCAGCACCCGCCTGACGCTTCGGCAGGCGCCCACGCTGCGGGTCGACCTGCGCGGCATCACGCCGGCCGTGTGCGCGGGGCTGGACCGGGCGCAGATCGAACGCCTTGCGGTCACGCATGGCAACCAGTGCTTGGCGCTGGCCGAACTGTTCGACGTCACTCAAACCGACGGCGCTGGCGATGAACTGGTCCTGCGGGGCGACCTGTCTCGCGTTGACCGCATCGGCTGGCAGATGGCGACCGGCGCTGTCTTCGTCGATGGCTCTGCGGGCGACTACGTTGGCGGCGGCATGAGCGGCGGCTCGCTGGCGGTGCGTGGCCACGTGGGTGCGTTGGCCGCGTGCGAGATGGCCGGCGGCACGCTCACGATCGAAGGCAACGCCGGTGACTTTTGCGCCAGCACCTTGCCCGGCAGCATGGACGGCATGCGCGGCGGCACCCTGCTCGTCAAGGGCCATGCCGGCGACCGCTTCGCCGACCGCATGCGCCGCGGCACCGCGCTGGTGTTCGGCAACGTCGGCGACTTCCTCGCCTCGCGCCTGGTGGCGGGCACGGTTGCCATCGGCGGCAGCACCGGCGCGCATGTGGGTTACGGCATGCGGCGCGGCTCGGTGGTGCTGGCCGGTGCCGCACCCGAGATTGCGTCGACCTTCACGCCCGGGTGGGCCGATGCGGCCGTGATCTGGCAACTGCTGGCGCGCGACCTCGCCCGCCACGGCGGCCCCTTCGCGGCGCTGCCCACCCGGCGCATCACGCGCCACCTGGGCGACCTGGCCGCCGCCGGCAAAGGCGAGCTGATCCTGGTCGCCTGACATTTTTCAACCCCACTTTTTTTTGGAGCGACGACGATGAGCAACAACTACCTCTTCCACGCCGGCGAGGCCACCGTGTTCGCCCGCGACGGCCAGTTCACCGACGCGATGCCGGAACTCCTGATCGGCCGCACAGACGGCCCGGTCGGCCAGGCCTTCGCCAACCTGATGGCGCAGAGCAAGGGCCACACCGCGATGTTCGCGATCCGCGCCTGCAACCAGATGGTGCGGCCGGCCACCATCGTCGTGCCCAAGGTCACGCTGAAGGACCTGGTCAACATCGAGCTGTTCGGCGGCGTGGTGCAAAGCGCCACCGCCGACGCGGTGGTCGATTGCCTGATCGCCGGCACGATCCCGAAGGCCATCGCCAACGAGCTGTGCATCATCAGCATGGTCTGGATCGACCCGCGCTGCGCCAAGGACGCCAATCTCGACAAGAAAGACATGTACCGCACAAATTACGAGGCCACCAAGCTGGCGATCCAGCGTGCCTTGAACAACGAGCCGTCGCTGGACGAACTCATCGCCAACCGCCACAAGATCAAGCACGACATGGACGACTGGAGTTGACTTCCGCGGTCTGCGCGCTGCTCGACGACCGCGGCGCCACGCCCGAGCGTCCCACCAGCCGGCTCTACCGCGGCTTCGTTCG
>JAYSVE010000861.1:0-2892 GCA_043718725.1 Methylibium sp. | reverse complement strand
CCTTGCGCGAGCGCGTCGAGGACGTGGTGCTGAACCGGCGCCCGCGACTGGCGCCAGGCGAACCCGAATTGACTGCAGGCGAACGCCTGGTCGAGGTGGCCGAGAGCGCCAAGGGCGCCGCCCGGGACGACAGCGCGCGCCTGGCCTGGCGTGCCAAGCCGGTGCAGGAGCGTTTGAGCCACGCGCTGGTGCACGGCATCAACGACTTCATCACCGAGGACACCGAAGCGGTCTATCAGATCATCCTGGCGCAGGGCGGGCGCCCGTTGCATGTCATCGAAGGCCCGCTGATGAACGGCATGAACATCGTCGGCGACCTGTTCGGCCAGGGCAAGATGTTCCTGCCCCAGGTGGTCAAGAGCGCGCGCGTGATGAAGCAGGCCGTGGCCCACCTGCTGCCCTACATCGAGGCCGAGAAGAAGGCGCTTGTGGATGCCGGCGGCGAGGCCCGCGCCAAGGGCAAGATCGTCATCGCCACCGTCAAGGGCGACGTGCACGACATCGGCAAGAACATCGTCACCGTCGTGCTCCAGTGCAACAACTTTGAAGTGGTCAACATGGGGGTGATGGTGGCCTGCCAGGACATCCTGGCCAAGGCCAAGGCGGCGGGCGCCGACATCATCGGCCTGTCTGGCCTGATCACGCCCAGCCTGGAGGAGATGCAGCATGTCGCGGCCGAGATGCAACGCGACGACTACTTCCGCGTCCGCAGGATCCCGCTGCTGATCGGCGGCGCCACCACCAGCCGGGTGCACACCGCCGTCAAGATCGCGCCGCACTATGAAGGCCCGGTCGTGTACGTGCCCGACGCCAGCCGCTCGGTCAGCGTGTGCAGCGAGTTGCTCAGCGACGAGCGCGCAGCGGCCTACATCGCCGAGTTGAATGCCGACTCGGTTCGAGTCCGCGACCAGCATGCCAGCAAGCGCAGCACGCCGCTGGTGACGCTGGCGCAGGCGCGCGCCAACAAGACACCCATCGATTGGAGCGCTTGCGACCCGCCGCGGCCGAAGTTCATCGGCCGGCGCGTGTTCCGCAACCAGGACCTCGCCGAGATCGCCGCCTGCATCGACTGGGCGCCGTTCTTCCAGACCTGGGACCTGGCCGGCCCGTACCCGGCCATCCTCACCGACGCCATCGTCGGCGAGTCGGCACGCCGCGTGCACAGCGACGGCAAACGCATGCTCAAGCGCCTGATCGAAGGCCGCTGGCTCACGGCCAACGGCGTGATCGCCCTGTACCCGGCCAACACGGTGAACGACGACGACATCGAGATCTACGCCGACGCCACCCGCACCGAGGTGCTGATGACCTGGCGCGGCCTGCGCACGCAGACCGTGCGGCCGGTCGTCGACGGCCTGGATGGGCAAAAAATCATGCGCCCGAACCGCTGCCTGGCCGACTTCATCGCGCCCAGGGGCTCGGGCCTGGCCGACCACATCGGGCTGTTCGCGGTGACCGCCGGCATCGGCGCCGAGAAGAAGGACAGGCAGTTCACGGACGACCACGACGACTACAGCGCCATCATGCTCAAGGCCCTGGCCGACCGCCTGGCCGAGGCCTTTGCCGAACGCATGCACCAGCGCGTGCGCACCGAGTTCTGGGGCTACACGGCAGACGTTGGCTTGAGCCCTGCCGACCTGATCGCCGAGAAGTACCAAGGCATTCGTCCCGCGCCGGGCTACCCGGCCTGCCCCGACCACACGGTCAAGGCCGACATGTTCCGGGTGCTGGGTTGCGCCGACATCGGCATGGCGCTGACCGAGAGCCTGGCGATGACGCCGGCGGCCAGCGTCAGCGGCTTCTACCTGGCGCATCCGCAAGCGACCTACTTCAACGTCGGCAAGATCGGCGACGACCAGTTGCGTGACTGGGCACGGCGCAGCGCCCAACCGGTGGAGCAGGTGCGCCGCGCGCTGGCCGCGCTGGGTTGACGGCCGGCGGGCAAGTTCATTCGGTTACCACTGATGCACAACCGCCGGGCCCGGGGCGCCGCTTGTCGCGTTTAATCGCGCCCTTGATCGCTGCCGCCACCTGGCGGCGGCGCCGTTGGAACCCTCTGCAATCACCCTGAAGGAAGCACCATGGCTGTCAACACCTCACCGGGCGCCGTCGTCCCGGCCAAACCGCCCACCGGCTGGATCGTCGGTGGCGTTCTGGCGCTGGTGTCCATCGCCACCGCGGCGACCATCGCGTTGCGGCCCAGCGCCGCGCCCGCGCTGCCCGCTGCGGCCGCGTTGGCTGTGGCCAAGCCGGTCGAGGCCGGGCGCGCCGACGTCAAACCGGCCGCTCCGCCCGCCCAAATGGTTCACCCGGTGGCGCCACGCCACGCCAAAGCCCAGCCGGCCACACCGGCCGTGACCAAGGCGGCTTCGGTGTGCCGCCACTGCGGCGTCGTCGAGTCGGTGCAGGCCGTGCAGCGCAAAGGCGAAGGCACCGGCCTGGGCGCCGTTGCCGGGGGTGTTCTCGGTGCCGTGGTGGGCCACCAGATCGGCAAAGGCGACGGCAAGAAGGCCATGACCGTGATCGGCGCCGTCGGCGGTGGCGTGGCCGGCAACGAGGTCGAGAAGCGCGCCCGCGGCGAGACGCTGTACCAGGTGCGGGTGCGCATGGATGACAACACCGAGCGCACCCTCGAGCAGACCACCGCGCCGCATGTCGGTGCACGGGTCGACGTTCAGGGCAACACGCTGAAGGCATTGCGTACGGCGGGCTGACGCGGCAGCGCGCAGGTCGTGGCGACCCGCGCGGCTCACTGCACGCTGAGCACCCGCCGGCACTGGATGGCCTCGGCCAGGTGGGCCACCTGGATGGTTTCGCTGGCGGCCAGGTCGGCAATTGAGCGGGCGATGCGCAGCACTCGGTGAAAGCTGCGCGCCGACCACCCCAGCCGGG
>JAYSVE010000087.1:0-2334 GCA_043718725.1 Methylibium sp. | reverse complement strand
GGATGACACAGCCGCGGTTCAAGAACGTTTCAGCCTTGCTTCAGGACTGAATCGCGCCCGGCGACGACAGTGGGCCGCTCGGGCCTGCCGGCGCTGGCGCCGGCAGGCATTGAGACCGACTTTGTCCCGTCGCAGCATCAACGCTTGCGCGCCAGCGTCAGCCCATCGCCGATCGGCAGCAGCGAGAGGTCGATGCGCGCATCGCCGTGCAGCTTGAGGTTGAGCGCATGCAGCGCGGCTGTGTCGGCATCTTTCGCGGGCCGGGCCACGCTGCCGTTCCACAGCACATTGTCGATCGCGATCAAACCTCCCTGGCGCAGCAGCTTCAGGCAGCGTTCGTAGTAGGCGTCGTAGCCGGTCTTGTCGGCGTCGATGAAGGCGAAGTCGTAGCTCCCTGCGTCGCCCGTGGCGAGCCGCGCGTCGAGTGTTTGCAGCGCCGGCGCGATGCACAGTTCTATTCTGTGCGCCACGCCGGCGGCCTCCCAGTGCGGCCGGCCGATCGCCGTGTACACGTCGCTGATGTCGCAGGCCAGCAGGTGGCCATCGTCGGGCAGCGCCAGCGCCACAGTCAACGCGCTGTAGCCGGTGAACACGCCCACCTCGATCGCGCGCCGCGCGCCGATCAGCTTGACCAGCAAGGCCATGAACTGCCCCTGCTCCGGGCCGATCTGCATGCCGGCATGCGGGTGGGTGCGGGTCGCCTCGCGCAACGCGGCCTGTGCAGGGTGCTCGCGCAGCGAGTGGCTCAGCACGTAGGCGTAGAGCGATTCGTCGACCTGGAGGCTTCGGTGTGCCATGGCTCGGTGTCTCCGTTCAGAGGCCTTGTCCGCGATCGGCAGCATACGCGGCGGCGCCGCCGGGCGCGTGCTGCGCAGCCGGGTAGCATCCCGACTTCCACTTCTCAACCCGTTGTCCATCGAGGAGGCGCTCCATGCCCGTTACCATGATCAGCAAGGTCGCCAGCGGCATCAAGACAGACCGCCGCTCGACGTTGCGCGCCGCCGCGGCCAAGGTGCGCAAGCGCATGAGACCGGCGTTTCGGCGGATGAAGGCCGACGACATCATCGGGTTCCTGTATGCGGACGCACCCGCCAAGGCGCGCGGGCATGGCAAACGCTAGTCGGGTACGTCGCGCTGTCCACGCCGGGGTGCGGTCGAGCGCGCCAGACATCGAGACGCTGCCCACCCCACGCGACGCGGCGCCGCACCGCAGCGACTTTCCCCGCCTCAGGATGTTCAATCCGCCCGGGCTTGCGGGCGTGGGCGCATGAAGCCGGTGAGTCGCGTGCTGGTGGTGAGCGCCGACGCGGCTTGGGCGGCGCAGGTGGTCGACGGCCTGAACGACGCCGCCGCGCACCTGGACAACCCGATGGGCATCAGCGTCGCCGCGGCGCCGGACGGTGAGCTTGCCATGGCGGCGGTGTTGGCCGATGGCGAAATCCAGATCGTGCTGATCGACCATGGTGAGCAGTCCGCGCAGGCCAGCGCCGCCGCGACGCCGCCCGCGGTGCAAACCGCGCAGGCGCTGATCCACATGCGCCCCGAGTTGTCGCTCTACATGACGCTGGAAGACGACGCCGACAAGATGCTCGTCGAAGCGCTGGCCAGCGATGCCGTGAACGGCTACTTCTTTCGCGGCGAGCTGGACTTCAGCGGCTGGTTTCGCATCCTCTCGGCCGAGCTGACTGAGAAGTCCGACACACCGTTCTACGACGCGCTCAAAGAATACGTGCAGCAGGCCATCGACTCCTGGCACACCCCCGGCCACGGCGGCGGCGACTCGTTCAAGGGCAGCCCGTGGGTGCATGACTTCTACGATTTCGTCGGCGAAGAAATGCTGCGCGCCGACCTGTCGGTGTCGGTGCCGATGCTCGACTCGCTGCTGCACCCGACCGGCGTGATCGCGCAGTCGCAGCGCCTGGCGGCCAAGGCCTTCGGCGCGCGCAAGACCTACTTCGCGACCAATGGCACCTCGACCTCGAACAAGGTGATCTTCCAGACCCTGCTGGCGCCGGGCGACACGCTCTTGCTGGACCGCAACTGCCACAAGTCGGTGCACCATGGCGTGATCCTGTCGGGCGCGCGGCCGGTGTACCTGGACTCGTCGGTGAACCCGCACTTCGGCATCTTCGGGCCGGTGCCGCGCGCCACCATCCTGCGGGCCATTCAGGCCAACCCGCAGACCAAGGTGTTGATCCTCACGTCCTGCACCTACGACGGGCTGCGCTACGACCTGGCGCCGATCGTGGCGGCGGCGCACGCGGCCGGCATCAAGGTCATCGTCGACGAAGCCTGGTACGCGCATGCGCGTTTTCACCCCGAGCTGCGGCCGAC
>JAYSVE010000860.1:0-2893 GCA_043718725.1 Methylibium sp. | reverse complement strand
GCGCGTAACCCGCCGGTAACGCGGTTGCCGGCATAAACGGGCCTTCATCAAAATGTAGGAGGCTGAGTGGCTGCAAGGCGCTCCAGGGGCTTGCGTGCGAATGACCCTGTCGCTATGTTCAGGGCTCAGCTTTTGCTGCGCCTGACAACCCTGTCGATGCTGGATTCGCGCTTGCCGCCCGCCACCGCGAACGCCCTGCAGCTTGAACTGCTGGGCAGTGCACGGCTGTTGCGCGACAGCACCGTGCTGCAAGTGCTGGAACGCCGCGACGCAGCGCTGCTGGCGCTGCTGGTCATCGAGGGGCCGACGTCGCGGGCCCGCATTGCAACGTTGATCTGGCCCGACAGTGACCTCAAGCACGCCGGCAACAACCTGCGCCAGCGGCTGTTTCGCCTGAAGCGAACCGCCGGGCAGGACCTTGTGCATGGCGATCGCCTGCTCGAATTGGCCGGCCAGGTCGGGCACGACCTGTGGGCGTTTGCCGACCGAACCCTGCTCAAGAGCGATCACGGCCTCGGGGAGTTGCTCGGCAGCCCCGATTACAGCGACAGCGGCGAGCTCGGCGCCTGGGTCGAGGCCGCGCGCGAGCAATGGCGCGCTGCGCGCCGCCAGACGCTGGCCGAGGCCGCGTCCCGGCTTGAGAACGACGGGCGCCTGGCCCCGGCCCTGGACATCGCCGAACGGCTCGTCCTGGACGATCCAGCGGCCGAACACGCCCATCGCCGCGTCATGCGGCTGCACTACCTGCGCGGCGATCGCGCTGCGGCACTGGCCGCGTTCGAGCGTTGCGGCCAATTGCTCAGGCGCGAACTCGACGCCTCGCCCGGCAAAGAAACGCGCCAGCTCGCCGCCACCATCGAAGCCAGCGGCAGCCTGCAACAACCACTGCGTCCCGCTCCGCTGCCTCTGCCCGCCACCCTGCGGCGGCCACCGCGCCTGATAGGGCGCGAGGCCCAATGGCGGCAGCTCGAACTGGCTGCCGACCAGGGCCCGACGGTGCTGCTGGAAGGCGAGCCCGGCGCGGGCAAGTCACGGCTCTTGCAAGAGTTCGCCGCCGCCCGGCGCTGGCCCGATCCGGCCGGCGCGCGGCCCGGCGAAGAGGCCGTGCCCTATGCCCTGGCCGCGCGCTGGCTCAACGGCCTGCTGGACCATTTCGCCGCGCCGGCGGACGCCGCCCTGCGCCAGGAGCTGGCCCGGCTGGCGCCGCGCCTGGCCGACCCGGCAGGCCCACTGGTCGATCTGCTGGAACCGGCGCGTTTGCTCAAGGCCGTCGAGACCGTCCTGCGGCTGTGGCGAGGCCCGGTGGGCCAGGGCGGCGGCACGCACGGAATGGCGCTCGACGACTTGCAGTTTGCCGACAGCGCGTCGCTCGAGTTGCTGCTGGCGCTGGCCACGCCGTTGACGGGCGCCGACGCTGGCTGGTCCTGGCTGCTGGCCCACCGCTCCGGCGTTGCGCCGGAAGCGCTGAATCGCTGGCAGCGCGAGACGCAGCCTGAACGGCTGGTGCATTTACGGTTGACGCCGCTGGACGAGCCCGGTCTGGTCAGCCTGCTGGACTCGCTGCAGTTGCCCGGCATGGTTGCGGTCGACTGGGCGACGCCGCTGGCGGCCTACTGTGGGGGCAATCCCTTCGCCATCATCGACACGCTGGCGGGCCTGCATGCCCAGGGCCAGCATGACTTTTCCAGCGGCCCGGACCTGCCCGCGCACTCCAGCGGGCGGCTCGGCGCGGCACTGCGGCGGTTCGAGCAACTTCCCGCCGATGCGCAGCAACTGGCGCATGTTGCCGTCGCTGCGGGCCAGGATTCTTGTGTCGAAGTGGCTGCCTTTGTGCTCGGCTGTGCGGCGGTGGCGCTGGCGGCGCCATGGCGCGTGCTGGAACAGACGGGCATTTTCCGCGGCGCCGGTTTTGCCCACGACCTGGTGCGCCAGACGGCCATCGATGCCTTGCCGGTGGCCATCGCCAAAGCCCTGCACCGGCAAATCGCGCAGTGGCTGGTGCGTGCGGATGGCGCAGGCGCCGCGCCACGCGCGGCGCGGATTGCCAGCCATTGGGACGCTGCCGAAGAAGTGGCGCGCGCGGCGCAGTGCTACGAGGCCGCAGCGCAAGAAGCGCGCGTGCGTTCGGCCCGTCGCGAAGAATTGCAAGCACTGGCCGCGGCGGCGCGCTGCCATCGTGCGCTCAAGCTGGCGGCCAGCGACGATGCGGCTTTCGACTGCGATTGCCGCGCCGTGGAGGTGCTGCTGCTGGTCGACTCCGCGGCCACCGCGCTGGCCCGTGCCCAAGACCTGGTCGGGCGCGCCGTTACAGATCGTCAACGCGCCTCGGCGCTGGTGGTGCGCGCCCACGTGCACGGTGAACGCTACGAGGCCGAAGCGGCGTTGGCCGATGCCCAGGCGGCAGCCCCGCTGGCCGAAGCTTCGGCCGCACCGCGGCTGCAGCTGCTCGCGAAGCAGCGCGCGGCGGCGGCGCTGACGCGGTTGGGGCGCGTGGACGAAGCGGTGGCCATGCTGCAGGCGCACCCGCACGAGCTTGTGCACCTCGACGACGAGGAGCGCCTGCTGTGGCTGAGCGACCATGCCTCCACGCTGGACCACGCCGACCTTCGGGTGGATGCGGTGGCGATGTTCGACCTTGCCATCGCCCAGGCCGAAGCGCTGGGCCACTGGAGCGCCGCCAACGAGGCCTGGGGCAACAAGGCCATTGCGCTGATGTACCTGAACCGCATGCAAGACAGCCTGGAGGCGTCGCAGCGTGCGATCGAATGCGGCCACCGCGCCGGCACCGAGCGCGGCGGGTTGCTGATCGACGAAATGTCGATGGCCGGCACCCTGCGCGACCTGGGCCGATTTGCCGACTACCTGGCCCGTGCCGAAGCACTGCCGCAGGCGC
>JAYSVE010000859.1:0-2894 GCA_043718725.1 Methylibium sp. | reverse complement strand
AGACCGAACCACCGATGGCCAGGGCCGCCAGGTCCAGCGCCGAATGGCGCGCCGTCATCACCGTGTCCACGGTGCTGAAGGCCAGCACCGCGACCTGGCCGATGAACACCGGCCAGGCCAGCCTGGCGATGCGGCGCGCGCTGTGCAGCAGCCGCGGTGGGCTCACGCAGCGGCCTCGGGGGCCAGTGGCGTCGCGCCCTTCAGGTGGGCCCGTTCCGCATACTTGTTGAAACGCCAGGCGCTACGCTCCATGGTGATGCGGCGCCAGGTGGCGCGCTTGGCGCCGGGCGTCATCACGGTCCAGTGCTGAACCTCGTCGAAGGTGCGGCCGCAGCCTTTGCAGACAGCGTCGCCCTGGCTGGTGGAGCAGATGGCGATGCACGGCGCGTCGGGGGTGGTCGCATACCAGGCCAGCCAGGCGGCGTGCGCCGCACGCGGCATCGTGATCTCGTCGCACTCGACCTCGTGGTAGTACACCATCAGCCCGTAGACCTCGGCCAGCGCGCGGACTTCCGCGCACGCGGTGATGCCGTCCGGCGAGGGCGCGCGCGCGCGCCACCAGTTGATGGCGGATTCAATGTCGGTGATGTGGAGGGCGGCCATGGCGACGATCAATGCGGGGCGGCAAGGATACCGCCACGGGTTGGCGCCAGTGATTGGCCGTTGCGCGCCAGCCGGCTTCGGCGCGCCGGGTTCACCATCATCGAGACAGGGATGTGGCGCGACCGACCGGCGCGGAGTAGGCTTGTCGAAGCGACCCCGTCGGGGGACGGCCGGCCTCGGCCGGCCTGGGGATGCTTATGTTGCCAGCCGTTCCCAAACGTCAAACCAGGAGCCCATCATGCCGTTGAACGACACCTTCCGTCCGCTCACGCTCGCGTCGCTGGCCCGCGCGCCGGCACTGCCCCAGGTGCGCCAGACCGCCCAACCCGGCGACGCCGCGCTGAGCCTGATCACCGACCTGCGCCACAGCCCCATCGTCATGGCCAGCCACCACGACGGCCTGGACCAGACCTTGCACGTGATGAAGCGTGCCGGGGTTCGCATGGTGTTTGTCAGCGGCGTCCATGGCGAATTGATCGGGCTGGTGACCGCCGACGACCTGCAGGGCGAGCGCCCAGTGGTGCGCGCGCTGGCCGACCATGTGCGCCATGCCGAGTTGGCGCTCGAACATGTCATGACGCCGGTGTCGCAGTGGCAGGTGATCGATATCGACCGCCTCGGCGGCGCCCGCGTCGGCAACATCGTCGCCACACTGCGCGAACACGGACTGCGCTACCTGCTGGTGACCGAGTTGCTGGAGGGACAGACCGCGCTGCGCGGCTTGTTCTCGGCGCGCCGCATTGAATTGGCGCTGCAAACGGTCATCGAGGGCACGCTGCACTCGCGCAGCTTTGCCGACCTCGAGGCCACGCTGGCGCGACCCGGTTTCTAAGCCGCTGCGGTCGGCCTGGCCCGGCGCGGGCCGTGAATGCGGGTGCGACAATCGCGTCGGCCACAGGCCTTTGTGGCCACGCACCGTTTGAAAACGGTTGGTCCGCCAGCGCGGCGGCGCGACCGACGATCACACCGAGGTTTTGTCTTGCTCGACATCGAAGTGGCTGCCATCGATTCCGCGCGCATTCGCAGTTCGGGCAAGGAACTCTTGTCGCTGGCGCTGATGGATGCGCGCAACCACACGCTGCGCTGGATCAACGCCTGCGAGCGGGCGCTCAAAGAGCCGCCGATGGGGGTGCCGCAACGGACCGAGCTGAACCCGCCGCTGTGGGAGCTGGGGCACATCGGCTGGTTCCAGGAGCACTGGATCGGGCGCAATGTGCAGCGCCAGCGTGGCAGTGCTTGCGACCCCACGGCGCCCAAGCTGGCCTCCATCCTGCCGCACGCCGACCGCTGGTACGACTCCAGCAACGTGGCGCACGCAACGCGCTGGCAACTTGACCTACCGAGCCTGGACGACACCAAGCAATACCTGGTGCACACGCTGGAAACCACGCTGGAACTGCTGGAGACCGCGCCGGAGTCGGACGACGCGCTGTACTTTTACCGCCTCGCCCTGTTCCACGAGGACATGCACGTCGAGGCGTTCGCGATGCTGGCGCAGACCCTGGGCTTCGACGCCGGGTTGCTGGCGCCGCTGGCGACGCTGAACGGCCGCGAACCGCTGTTGTTTCCGCCGACCCGGTGGCGGCTGGGCAGCCAGGGCGCCGGCTTCGTCTTCGACAACGAAAAATGGACCCACGAGGTCGCCGTGCCCGAGTTCGAGATCGATGCGCAAGCGGTGAGCTGGGCGCAATACTGCGAGTTCGTCGAGGACGGCGGCTACGACGAGCGCGGTTTCTGGAGCGAGGCCGGCTGGGCCTGGGTCCAGCGCGAGGGCCGCCGCACCCCGCGCCATGTGGACCAGATGCGCCAGGGCGTGTTGCTGCGTCGGCACGGCAAGCTGGTGCGCGTGCCGCTGCAGCAGCCCGTCATGCACGTCAACTGGTACGAAGCCGATGCCTGGTGCCGCTGGGCCGGGCGGCGCCTGCCCGCCGAGGTGGAGTGGGAAGCGGCGGCGCACCAGGGCGCTTCGCGCGGCTTCAGATGGGGCGATGTGTGGGAGTGGACGGCCAGCACCTTCCGGCCTTATCCGGGGTTTGCGGCTGATCCGTACCGCGACTATTCACAACCCTGGTTCGGCAGCCACAAGGTGTTGCGCGGCGCCTCTTTTGCGACTCGCTCGCGCATGCGCAGTGCGAAGTACCGAAACTACTATTTGCCCGAGCGCGACGACATGTTCTGCGGGTTCAGGAGTTGCGCGACTTGAGTTGGCGCGTTTGATTGCGATCGGCGGAAACATCGCCTGAGCGGCTCACTTCCGCGCAGGCCGAGGACGTCGGGTGACCGGCTCCGTT
>JAYSVE010000858.1:0-6770 GCA_043718725.1 Methylibium sp. | reverse complement strand
CCCTACGCCTACGCGAAGGCGCACACGCTGCTGCTCGAAGACGACGGCGAACGCCTGCTGCTGTGGGCGCCCGAGTCGATCGCATTGCCCGCGCTGAGTGAGGTGCTGCGCCTGTACGATGTTGATGCGCTGGAGCGCGAACCGGCCGCAAGCCTGGCCAACCGCATCGCCGCGGCCTACGCCGGAGCTGAGTCGAGCGCCGCCACGGTGATCGGCGAGGTCGAAAGCGCCGTCGACCTGTCGCGCTTGATGCAGGAGTTGCCGGCCATCGAAGACCTGCTCGAAGCCTCGGGCGACGCGCCGATCATCCGCATGCTCAACGCCCTGCTGACCCAGGCCGCCAAAGACGGCGCCAGCGACATCCACATCGAGCCCTACGAGCGCAGCAGCTCGGTGCGCTTTCGGGTCGACGGCACGCTGCGCGAAGTGGTGCAACCCAACAAGGCGCTGCATGCGGCGCTGATCTCGCGCCTGAAGATCATGGCCGAGCTCGACATTGCCGAGAAGCGCCTGCCGCAGGACGGGCGCATCTCGCTGCGCATCGGCGGCCGGGCGGTCGATGTGCGCGTGTCCACGCTGCCCTCGGCCCACGGCGAGCGCGCCGTGCTGCGCCTGCTGGACAAGGGCGAATCGAAGTTCACGCTCGAAGGCCTGGGCATGAGCGGCGACGTGCTGACCCAGTTTCACCAGTTGATCCAGCAGCCGCACGGCATCGTGCTGGTCACCGGCCCCACCGGCTCGGGCAAGACGACCACGCTGTACGCCTCGCTCGGCCGGGTCGACACCAGCGGCACCAATGTGCTGACCGTTGAAGACCCGATCGAGTACGAGCTTGCCGGCATCGGCCAGACCCAGGTCAACGCCAAGATCGACCTGACCTTCGCCAAGGCCTTGCGCGCCATCCTGCGCCAAGACCCGGACGTGATCATGATCGGCGAGATCCGCGACTACGAGACCGCGCAGATCGCCATCCAGGCCTCGCTGACCGGCCACCTGGTGCTGGCCACCGTGCACACCAACGACGCGCCCAGCACCATCACCCGGATGATCGACATGGGGGTCGAGCCGTTCTTGCTGTCGTCCAGCCTGCTCGGTGTGCTGGCCCAGCGGCTGGTGCGCAAGCTGTGCACCGTCTGCCGAAAGCACGACGCCCAGGGCCGCTACCACCCGGTCGGCTGCGCCCTGTGCAGCAACACCGGCTACAAGGGCCGCACCGGCGTGTACGAGCTGATGACGGTGGACGACAAGGTGCGCTCGCTCATCCACAGCCGGGCCGCTGAGTCGCAGGTCTTTGTCGCGGCTGAGGCCGCCGGCCTGCGCTCGATGCGCGAAGACGGGCAGCGGCTGGTCGAGGAGGGCGTCACGTCGCCGGAAGAAGTAATGCGGGTCACGCGGGAATGAAATGACTGCCCCCACGCTTGCCGCTTCGCGTCTGCGCTGCCCCACCAGGGGTCGCAGCTCGCCTTGGGTCGGCCCGGCGCCGAGCTGACTGTGCCAGCCTACAAATTCGAGGCTCTCAACGCCGCCGGCAAGGCCACCAGCGGGCTGCTGGAGGCCGACAACGCCAAGGCCGCGCGGGCCCAGTTGCGCGCCCAGGCGCTGGTGCCGCTGGTCGTGTCGCACGTGGCCTCGGCGGGCACGCAGGGCAGCGGCCTGCGCTTCACCCGGCGTGTCTTCAATTCCACCGGCCTGGCCGTGTGGACCCGCCAATTGGCCGGGCTGGTCGGCTCCGGCCTGCCGCTGGAGCGTGCCCTGACGGCGCTCAGCGAGGAGTCCGACGACGACCGCCAGCGCGAACTGGTTGCGCACTTGCGCAGCGAAGTCAATGCCGGCTCGCCGTTCGCGCAGGCGCTGGGCAGCGCGGCGCGCGAGTTCGACGATGTCTACCGTGGCGTTGTCGCGGCGGGCGAGCAAAGCGGCGCGCTGGGCACCGTGCTCGAACGCCTGGCCGACGACCTGGAAGAGCGCCAGGAGCTCAAGGCCAAGCTCATCGGCGCCACGCTCTACCCGGCCATCGTGTCGCTGATCGCGGTGGTGATCGTCATCTTTCTGGTCACCTACGTCGTGCCGCAAGTGGCCTCGGTGTTCACCAGCTCCAAACGCGCCCTGCCCGGCCTGACGGTGGCCATGCTCGGCATCAGCGCATTCCTGCGCGACTACGGCTGGCTGTTGCTGCTGGCGCTGGTGGCCGGCGCGGTGACGCTGATGATGATGTTGCGCAATGAAGCCTTTCGCGAGCGCTTCGACGCCGCCTGGCTCACGCTGCCGTTGATCGGCCGGCTCTCGCGCGGCTACAACGCCGCCCGCTTTGCCGGGACGCTGGCGATGTTGGCGGGTGCCGGGGTGCCCATCCTCAAGGCCTTGCAGGCGGCGGCCGAAACATTGTCCAACCGCGCCATGCGCGCCGACGCGATGGACGCGCTGGTGCAGGTGCGCGAAGGTGCGCCGCTGGCATCGGCCCTGGCCGGCAAGAAACGCTTCCCCGGCCTGTTGGCCATGTTTTCGCGCCTGGGCGAGCAGACCGGCAAGCTGCCGTTGATGCTGGACCGCGCCGCGCGCCAGCTCGCCATGGAAGTGCAGCGCCGTGCCATGCAAATGGCGACCATCCTGGAGCCCTTGCTGATCGTGGCCATGGGCCTGGTGGTCATGCTGATCGTGCTGGCCGTGCTGCTGCCCATCATCCAGCTCAACACCTGGGTGAAGTAGGCCCTCTCGGCACGTGCAGAATTCCGCACCCCGCGGCCCGCACAGTTCTTGCAAAATGAAACCGCGACGGCGCTCCCGGCAACCCAGCTTGGGAGATCCCGAAACAACGCTCCCATTCGATTTCCAGGCCCGGCGCGCGCGGCGGTGTAGCGCAAGCCGATGCGATCAGCCCCCTGATCGAGGCATTGTTCAGGCGATCAACACTGTCACGATGTGCCTCAATGGCATCCACGGAGGTCCTTATGCACAGCAGCCCACTGAGCGTGACATTGCCACCCGGCGGCATACCGATTGCGCGCCTGCGCAGCATGTACCAGGTCGACGAAGTCGGCCGCAAGCTCGACAAGCTGCCGCAACGGGAACACGAGAGCCTGCGCTCCACCTACGAGCGCATGCTCGAGAAGGGCCCGGACCGCTTCCAGGTCAAACCGTCGGGCCTGCCGGTGATGCGCCACCTCTACGACGACCTGCCGAACTTTCGCGACGTGCTCGACGACGTGAAACGCCAGTTGGCGCTGTGCGAAGACAGCGGCGACGCGCTGGAGATCACGCCGCTGCTGCTGCTGGGCCCACCGGGCGTGGGCAAGACCCACTTTGCGCGTGCGCTGGCGCAGTTGCTGGGCACCGGCATGGGCTTCGTCTCGATGAGCTCGATGACCGCCGGCTGGGTGCTCTCCGGCGCGTCCAGCCAATGGAAGGGCGCGCGGCCCGGCAAGGTGTTCGAGACCCTGGTCGACGGCCAATACGCCAACCCGGTGATGGTGGTCGATGAGATCGACAAGGCCGGCGGCGAACACGCCTACGATCCGCTGGGCGCGCTCTACAGCCTGCTCGAACACGACACCGCGCAAATCTTCACCGACGAGTTTGCCGAAGTGGCCATCGACGCCAGCCAGGTCATCTGGGTGGCCACAGCCAACGACGCGCGCGGCATCCCCGAGCCGCTGCTCAACCGCATGAACATCTACGAAGTGCAGGCCCCGGACCGCGACGCCGCCCGCCACATCGCCGCCAAGCTGTACCGCGGCATCCGTGCCGACCACGGCTGGGGCGAACACTTCGAGGCCGAGCCGCCCAGCGACGTGCTCGACCGCATGAGCGACATGGCCCCGCGCGAAATGCGCCGCGCCTGGATGACGGCTTTCGGCAATGCCAAGCTAGCCCGGCGCGACCACATCACGGTGCGTGATTTGCCGTCCGCCGGTGGCAAGCGCACGACGATCGGCTTTGTACAGTAGCGGGGTGGCTGCGCGCGGCCCCCGGTGGCACGCGGCGCGAGCGGGCAGAGCAAGGCGTCAAGCCTTCTCGAAGCTGACCGGCTCGGTCCCGCGGGCCTTGGCTCGGACGACCACGGTACCGGCCAGCTTGTCGTGCCAACCTTGCTTCTTGCTGTCGAAGGCGACCCAGAAAAACCCCAGCCCGAGCGGGACGCTGGAGACGAAATAGGCCAGGTACCGGCCGATGGCCTGGCCGGTGGTCAGCGAGTTGCCGGTCGCGGCGTCGACGACGCGGGCGCCGACGGCCATCTTGCCGGGCGTGGCCTGCTTGCTGATCCAGAACAGCACCACCACGATGGCGGGCAGCAACCATGAAATCACAAAGTCCGCCGGCCCGGCGATGAAGCCGGTTTGCGCCGCATCGAAGTAGGCCGAGCCGTAAATCGCGACCAGCAGCGGAATCACGACGACCAGCACCAGCACGGTATCGATCAGCGACGCGCCGACGCGCGCCCAGAAGCCGACGTACTCCAGAGATTGTTCCGCCACGCTGTTCTCCTCAAAGGCGATCGTCTGCGGGCCGAACACGATGGTTCGCCCGGTCGGTTTGAATTGTCATCGATCGCCCTGTCGCGGCAGCCGTTCCCCGTTGACGCGCCGGTCGGCCAACGCCCCTGTCGATTCGGCGCGGCGCGATGGAGCTACACATCAGGGCAGCTCGACGATTTCAACCCAGTGCGGGTTCTTCCCGACCGGGTACTGCTTGCGCTGGCTGAGCGCGCCGCTGTCGGGGTCGATGGCGTGGCTCGTGAGGCGGTGCGAGAGCTGACCCACGGCCAGCAGGAAACGGCCATTCGGCGCGATCTGAAAGCCGCGCGGCTGCGTCTCGGTGGGCACGTGGCCGAGGCCAGCCAACCGACCGGTGTCGGCGTCGACGCGGAACGCGGCCAGGGTGCTGGAGCGGCGCTCGCTGCTGTACAGGTGTCGGCCGTCTGGGGTGATGTGGATGTCGGCCGCCCACGGCGCGCCGGAAAATCCGGCGGGCAGGGCGCCAACGGTTTGCAGCGGGCGCAGCGTGCCTTGCTGATGGTCGAAGGCGAATACGTCGATCGACGCGTCCAGCTCGTTCAGCAGGTAGACAAAGCGTTTGGTCGGATGGAACACCAGGTGGCGCGGGCCGGCGCCGGCCTTGACCTGAACCGCCGCCGGGGTGTTGGCGCTGAGGCGCCCGCGAACGGCGTCGAAACGCAGTTGCACGACGCTGTCGCCGCCCAGGCTGGTGGCCAGCACAAAACGATTTGAGGGGTCGGCCAGCACGGCGTGGGCACGCGGCGCGGTCGGCAACACTTGCTGCGTGCCCTGCGGCCGGCCGTCGGCCCCGATGGGGTTGACCGCAAGCAGGTGGCCGGAATACG
The DNA here is from genome assembly GCA_043718725.1 of Methylibium sp. Taxonomy (GTDB): domain Bacteria; phylum Pseudomonadota; class Gammaproteobacteria; order Burkholderiales; family Burkholderiaceae_C; genus LGRD01. The sequence continues at coordinate 1,432 of JAYSVE010000858.1, read as the reverse complement.
ACGCGCTGAGCAAGAAGCGGCCGCTGCGGTCGGTGGCGATGTAGGCCATGTCGGCGGGCAGGGCGGCCTCGCCCAGTGGCGCGAGTTCGCCGTTGCGCGGGTCGATGGCAAAGCCCAGCGCGGCGGTTGGCGCGCTGCTGCGCGCGGCGTACAGGAAGCGCCGGTCCGGACTGACCGCCAGCGCCCCTGCTTCGCCCAACACCATCGCGCGGCCCAGCGCGCTGAGGTCGCCGCTGTGCGGGTCCATGCGCAGCGCCGAAATGTCGCCACTGTCGGCGTTGGAGACGTAGACGAAGACACCCATGGTGCGAAGCCCCTGGCCGGCCCGGGCCGCATGGACGCTATTCGAACAGCGCCGGCAGCCACAATGAAAACGCCGGAACATAGGTTACCAGCATCAGGCACACAAGCAACGCGCCGTAGAACGGCAGGATAGAGCGCATCACCTCGCCGACCGAAATACCGCCGATTGCGCAGCCAACGAGGCCGCGCCGGAACACGCCCAGCCGATGCGGGCGGCATCGCTTCGAGCGACCCTCGATATCGCCAAATAGCACCGCCCGCAAGAGTGCCGCGGACGCCGGCAACTGGCTAAAGTAGCTGCAGTGCGTCGCACCACCCAAACCGCGAAACCACCAGGCTCAACGGGGATTCTTCTTGCACACATCCGACCATCCCAACCAGTTCGACCTGTTGCGCCAGCGCCGCTTTGCGCCGTTCTTCTGGACCCAGTTCCTGGGCGCCGGCAACGACAACCTGTTCAAGTTCGCGCTCACCGTGATGGTGACCTACCAGATCCAGGTGACCTGGCTGCCCCCGGCATTGGCCGGCCTGGCCATCGGCGCGCTGTTCATCCTGCCCTTCTTGCTGTTCTCGGCCACCAGCGGGCAACTGGCCGACAAGTACGACAAGACGGTGCTGATCCGCTTCGTCAAGGCGCTGGAGATCGCGATCATGGCGCTGGCCGGCTGGGGTTTCACGCGCGCCAACGTGCCGGTGCTGTTGGCTTGCGTGTTCTTGATGGGGCTGCACTCCACGTTGTTCGGTCCGGTCAAGTTCGCCTACCTGCCGCAGCACCTGAACGAGCGCGAACTGACCGGCGGCAACGGCATGGTGGAGATGGGCACTTTCGTCGCCATTCTGCTGGGCAATATCGCCGGCGGACTGCTGGTCGCCATGCCCGAAATCGGTCACCGCAACGTCGCCATCGCCTGCGTGCTGCTGGCCGTGCTGGGGCGGGTGGTGGCGGGCTACATTCCCAAGGCGCCGGCGACCGACCCGGGCCTGAAAATCAACTGGAACCCGGTCAGCGAGACCTGGCGCAACCTCAAGCTGGCGCACGGCAATCTGGTGGTCTTTCGCTCACTGTTGGGCATCAGCTGGAGGTGGTTTTTTGGCGCCGTGTTTCTGAGCCAGTTCCCCAGCCTGGCCA
>JAYSVE010000857.1:0-2902 GCA_043718725.1 Methylibium sp. | reverse complement strand
GCCTGATCAACTGACCCGCTGACACGGCCACTCGAACAAGCCCACCCCGCGCGCCATGGATTCGCTGCTGCCCTTCTTCGTCGTCGGCCTGAGCGTCGGCGCGGTGTATGCACTGTCGGGCGTCGGCCTGGTGGTGCTGTACCGGGCCAGCGGCGTCGTCAACTTTGCCTACGGCGCGCTGGGCGGTCTGGCGGCCATGGTGTGCTGGCAGGTCATCGACCTGGAGTACGCCGACTGGCTGGGCTGGTGCGCCGGCATCGGTGTGGCCACGCTGCTGTCCTGGGGCTATGGTCGCTTCATCGCGCCCTCGCTCACGCACCAGGACCGCATCGTGCGCGCGATGGCCACGCTGGGCTTCGCGCTGATGATCATGGGCATGGCGCAGTGGTATTGGGGCGACGACCCACGCCGCCTGGTGCTGCCCACCGACAGCGGCGGGATCGAGGTCGACGGCCGGCGCCTGATCAGCCACACCCGCCTGCTGGCGCTGGTGCTGGCCGCGGCCATGACGCTGGGCATGGCCTGGCTGCTGGCCAAGACGCCGCTGGGACTGCGCATGCGCGCGCTGCAAAGCAACCGCTCATTGAGCGGCATGCTCGGCGTGCGCATCAAGCGCGTCGACACCTGGGCCTGGACGATGGCCGGCCTGTTTGCCGGCATCACCGGCCTGTTCATGGGCAACATGGTGCGGCTGAACCCGACCGTGCTGACCTTCCTGGTGATTCCGGCGATGGCCGCGGCGGTGGTCGGGCGCCTCGCGTCGCTGCCGGCCACGGTGGCCGGCGGCCTGCTCATCGGCGTGATCGAAGCGATGAGCGCGCTGGTTCCGGGCGTTTCGCGCTACGGTTCGGCCGCGGCGTTCGTCGTGGCGATCTGCGCCATCCTGTGGCAGCAGCGCAAGGGCATCGGCCTGGCACGCGACAACAGCCACCTCGAATAGGCAGCCTCCAGCATGGCACGCGACAAAGACAAACCCGACATCCCGCCCGGCACACCGCTGCGCCGCGTGACGCCGATGCTGATCACCTTCGCGGTGGTGGCCGTGATCGGCCCCTGGCTGCTGTCGGCCTACTGGCTCAACACCTTCACCACGGTTGCCTGCCTCACGTTGGTGGCCGGCGCGGTGGCGCTGCTGTACGGGCAGCTCGGCATGGTGTCGCTGGCGCAGTTCGCGCTCAGCGGCGTGGGAGGCTGGGTCTGCCTGCGGCTGATCCACGGTTTTGCATTGCCGTTCGAGCTGGCGCTGCTGGCCGGCGCGCTGGTGGCCGCGCTGTTCGGCCTGATCGTCGGCCTGCCGGCGCTGCGCATGCGCGGGCTGTACCTGGCGCTGCTGACGCTGATGGTGGCCGCGGCGTTCCAGGTCGCCGTCAACGTGATCGGCTTCCCCGACGGCGGCCCAGGTTTTGCCGGCAAGGTGACCAATGGCCCGCGCGCACTGATCGACCGGCCGTGGATCGCCAGCGGCGACGCGGCCTACTTCCGCTACACCGTGTTCTGGCTCGCGCTGGGCATGGCCGCGGTCGAATGGCAGCGCGCCTCGATGCCCGGCCGCGCGTGGGCGCTGATCCGCAAGAGCGAAGCCGCGGCCACCGCCGCCGGGGTGAGCGTGCTGCGCTACAAGGCCTGGGCGTTTGCGTTCGGCGGCTTTCTCGCCGGGCTGGCCGGCGGCTTGATCGCCGGGTTGAACGGCCAGTTGGACAACACCGGTTTCCACACCAGCCAGTCGATCCTGCTGTACGCGCTGACCGTGGTCGGCGGCGCCTACCACTGGATGGGGGCGGTGTTCGCCGGCCTGTTGATGCGCGCACTGCCGGCGCTGCTGAACGACCACGGCGTCGACGGCAACCTGGCGAATGTGTTTTTCGGCTTCGCGCTGCTGGTCTCGCTGATCCAGGGCCGCAAAGGCCTGGCCGGGCAACTGGCCGACTTCTACAAGTTCGTGCGGGTCAGCCGCATCGTCGAGGGCACCGCCACCTGGGGTGTGATCGCGGTGGGGCTGTCACTCGGGTTCTCGGCCGCCGGGTTGGCGGGTTTCGCCGGAGCGCTGTTCATTGCGCTGATCGCGCTGCTGTTTCGCATCGCAATTCCGGGCGTCTGCTGGATGCTGCTGGGCTTCTTCGGCAAGCCGCTGCAAGGCCGTGCCGAAAATCTTGAAGCCGCAGCCTCGCTGCGCATCGCGCGCTGGTTTGAAGGCCGCGGCTGGACGCCCGATCACCGCTTGCTCAAGCGGATATTGAACTGGCTCTTCATCGGCCTGTTCGTGGCCTGGGTCGCGTGGGGCGTGTTCGATGTGCGCTTCACCGTGGGCCTGTGCATCGTGTGGCTCGCGATGGCGGCCAAGGCCGGCCTCGAAGTTGCGCTGTACCCGCATGTGCTGCCGCTGCGTCAGCAAATCGACCAGCGTTTCCCCAAGCCGTTCGCGGCCTATCGATAGCGGTGATGGTGAGACCATGATCGAGATCCACAACCTCACGGTCCAGTTCGGCGGCGTCAAGCCGATCGATGGCTTGACGGTCACCTTGGACAAACCCATCGTCGGCCTGATCGGCCCCAACGGCGCCGGCAAGACCACGCTGTTGAACGTGCTGTCGGGCTTTGTCGTGCCGAAAGGCGGGACGGTGCGTGTCAACGGCCAAACGCTGTCCGGCATCGCGCCGCACGAGCGCGCGCGGCGGCTCGGCCTGCGCCGCACCTTCCAGACCGACCAGATCGCCGACGACCTGACCTTGTGGCAAAACGTCGAGGCAATCGCCGACCATGCGGGCTTCACCCAGCGTGCCGACGCGAAGGCCGCCATCGACAGCGCGATCGGCTACGTGGGCCTCGCGCGCCGCATTCACCGCCGCGGCAGCGACCTGTCGACGCAAGAGCGCCACCTGGCCGAGATCGCCAAGGCGCTGAT
>JAYSVE010000856.1:0-2902 GCA_043718725.1 Methylibium sp. | reverse complement strand
CGTCGCTATGCCGGCATCGGCGATGTCATCAAGGTCAGCATCAAAGAGGCCGCGCCGCGTGGTCGCGTCAAGAAGGGCGAGATCTACAGCGCCGTCGTGGTGCGCACCGCCAAGGGCGTGCACCGCCAGGACGGTTCGCTGGTCAAGTTCGACGGCAACGCCGCCGTGCTGCTCAACGCCAAACTCGAGCCCATCGGCACTCGCATCTTCGGCCCGGTGACGCGCGAACTGCGCACCGAGCGCTTCATGAAGATCGTGTCGCTGGCACCCGAAGTTCTTTGAAGTCGCAGCCAATCGTTGAGTAGGGTACTGGCATGAACAAAATTCGCAAAGGCGACCAGGTCATCGTGTTGACCGGGCGCGACAAGGGCAAGCGCGGCACCGTGTCGCAGCGTGTGGACGAGGATCGCATCGTTGTCGATGGCATCAATGTCGTCAAGAAGCACGTCAAGCCCAACCCGATGAAGGGCACGACGGGGGGCGTCGTCGAGAAGACGATGTCGATCCACCAGTCCAACGTCGCCATCTTCAACCCGGCCAGCGGCAAGGCCGATCGCGTCGGCATCAAGCTCCTCTCGGACCCCAAGACCGACAAGACCAACCGGGTCCGCGTCTACAAGTCCAGCGGCGCTGAAATCAAGGCATAAGAAGGCACCATCATGGCTCGTCTGCAACAGTTTTACCGCGAGAAGGTGGTGCCCGACCTGATGGCCAAGTTCGGCTACAAGTCGGCCATGCAAGCGCCGCGCATCAGCAAGATCACCCTGAACATGGGCGTGAGCGAGGCGGTATCCGACAAGAAGGTCATGGACCACGCCGTGAGCGACCTGACCAAGATCGCCGGCCAGAAGCCGGTGGTCACCAAATCGAAGAAAGCGATTGCCGGCTTCAAGATTCGCGAGAACGTGCCCATTGGCTGCATGGTCACGTTGCGTGGCGTGCAGATGTACGAATTTCTGGACCGCTTCGTCACGATCGCGCTGCCGCGGGTGCGCGACTTCCGCGGCATTTCCGGCCGCGCCTTCGACGGCCGCGGCAACTACAACATCGGCGTGAAAGAGCAGATCATCTTTCCCGAGATCGAATACGACAAGGTCGATGTGCTTCGTGGCTTGAATATCAGCATCACGACGACCGCGAAGAACGACGAGGAGGCCAAGGCGCTCCTCACCGCGTTCAAATTCCCGTTCAAGAACTGAGGACCGCGCGATGGCCAAACTTTCCCTCATTCAGCGCGAGCTCAAGCGTACCCAGTTGGTTGCCAAGTTCGCGAAGAAATACGCCGAACTCAAAGGCACCGCCAACGACGCCAAGAAGTCCGACGAAGAGCGATATGCCGCGCGCCTTGAGTTGCAAAAGCTGCCGCGCAATGCGTATCCGACGCGCCAGCGTAATCGCTGCGAGTTGACCGGGCGTCCGCGTGGCACGTTCCGCAAGTTCGGCCTGGGCCGAAACAAGATCCGCGAACTGGCATTCAAGGGCGACATCCCTGGTGTCGTCAAGGCAAGCTGGTAATCAGCGCGTCGATCAGGAGAAAACCCTATGAGCATGAGTGATCCTATCGCCGATATGCTGACCCGCATCCGCAACGCGCAGATGGTGGAAAAGCCCAAGGTGGTGATGCCTTCGTCGAAGTTGAAGGTGGCCATCGCCAAAGTCCTGAAGGACGAGGGCTACATCGACAACTACGCCATCCGTGGTGAAGCCACCAAGCCCGAGCTGGAGATTGCGCTCAAGTACTACGCGGGCAAACCGGTCATCGAACGCATCGAGCGCGTCAGCCGCCCCGGCCTGCGCATCTACAAAGGCCGCCACGACATTCCCAATGTCATGAACGGCCTCGGCGTTGCCATCGTCACCACGCCCAAGGGGGTGATGACCGATCGCAAGGCGCGCCAGGCCGGCATCGGCGGCGAAGTGCTTTGCTACGTCGCTTGATGCGTCAAATTCAGGAGAGGTCACTATGTCTCGCGTAGGAAAAATGCCGATCAGCGTCCCGCAAGGCGTCGACGTGTCGGTGACGGCCCAGCAGATCAGCGTCAAGGGTGTCCTGGGCACGCTGGCGCGGCCGGTGAACGCTTTGGTGACGGTCAAGAGCGAAGGCGGCAAGCTGATGTTCGCGCCCGCCAACGACTCGGTTGAGGCCGACGCGATGTCCGGCACGCTGCGCGCCTTGGTTGCCAACATGGTCAATGGCGTCAGCAAGGGATTCGAGAAGAAGCTTTCGTTGGTGGGCGTGGGCTTTCGAGCCCAGGCGGTCGGACCGAAGCTGAATCTTCAAATCGGTTTCTCGCATCCAGTGGGCAAGGAAATGCCGGCCGGGATCAAGGTGGAATGCCCCACCCAGACCGAGATCGTCATCAAGGGCACCGACCGCCAGGCTGTCGGGCAGATCGCCGCTGAGGTGCGTGCATTGCGCCCGCCGGAGCCGTACAAGGGCAAGGGAATTCGCTACTTCGGCGAAAAGGTCTCGCTCAAAGAGACCAAGAAGAAGTAAGGAGCGCATGACATGTTGAACAAAAAAGATCAGCGCATTCGCCGCTCCCGCCAGACCCGAGCACGCATTGCGGTGCAACGCGTTGCCAGGCTGACGGTGTATCGCACCAACCTGCACATCTATGCCAGCGTGATCTCTGACGATGGTGCGACGGTGCTGGCCAGCGCCTCGACCGCCGAGGCCGAAGTTCGCAAGGAGATGGGCGCCGCCGGCAAGGGCGGGAATGTCGCCGCCGCCAGTGTGATCGGCAAGCGAATTGCCGAAAAGGCCAAGGCCGTCGGGATTGAAACCGTGGCGTTCGACCGTTCCGGTTTTGCGTATCACGGTCGCGTCAAGGCCTTGGCCGAAGCCGCGCGTGAAGCCGGTTTGAAGTTCTAAGCCCAGTCCCAGGCGAACCAAGGAATT
>JAYSVE010000855.1:0-6797 GCA_043718725.1 Methylibium sp. | reverse complement strand
CAGCGCTGCCGGCGGTGCGGCCGATGCCGGGCGGCACGGCGCCGCTGCGCCACAACGATGGCGGCGACATCGAGGGCGTGCGCGGCTACCGGCGCGGCGACCCGCTCAAGCTCGTCGTCTGGAAGAAGGCCGCCCAGGCCCTGGAGATCGGCGGCGAACTGGTGAGCCGCGACACCAGCGCGTCGGCCCACCAGGAACTGGTGCTGGCCTGGAGCGCCTGTGCGGCGCTGGGCCCGGAAGAACGCCTGTCGCGCCTGACGGCCTGGACGCTGGCCGCGCACCGCGCCGCCGCCCACTACGCCCTGCACCTGCCCGGCATCACGATCTCCGCGGCCGCCGGCGAGGCCCAGCGCCGCCGTTGCCTGGAGGCGCTGGCGCTGTGGCACTGACGGACTTCAGGCGCCCCGCCCTGCTGCCCCGTTGGCCGGGCTGGCGGCACTTGCCGCGCGAAACCCGCGACACCCTGTTCCTGCTCGGCGTGATCGGCTGGACGGTGCTGCCGCACCTGTCGCGCCTGCCTTTGTGGTGCGCCCTGCTCACCGGCGCGGTGCTGGCGTGGCGCGCGCGGCTGGCGCTGGCCAACGCGGCCCTGCCCGGCCGCTGGGTGCTGGTGGCCGTGCTGGGCGTGGCCGCGCTGCTGACCTTGTGGTCGTACCGGACCCTGCTGGGCAAGGAGCCCGGCGTGACGATGGCGGTGGTGCTGGTCGCCCTGAAGACGCTGGAGCTGCGCGCGCGGCGCGACGCCTTCGTGGTGTTTTTTCTCGGCTTCTTCCTGATCCTCACCCACTTCCTGTATTCGCAGTCCCTGCTCGTCGCGGCGGCGATGCTGGTGTCGGTGTGGGGTCTGTTAACGGCCCTGGTGCTGGCGCACATGCCGGTGGGCCAGCCCAGCCTGCGCCAGGCCGGGCGGCTGGCCGGGCGCACCGCGCTGCTCGGCGCTCCCATCATGGCGCTGCTGTTTGTGCTGTTCCCGCGCGTCGGGCCGTTGTGGGGGGTGCCGCAAGACAGCCTGGGCCGCACCGGGCTGTCGAACAGCATGAAGATGGGCTCGGTGGCCGAGGTGGCGCTGGACGACAGCGTGGCGATGCGCATCCGCTTCGAAGGCCCGGTGCCCGTCGCCCAGAACCTGTACTTCCGCGGCCCGGTGCTGTCGCGCTTCGACGGCGTCGAGTGGCGACCGCTGACACCCAGCTATCCGTTCACGCTGCAGCCGCGCGCGAACCTGCGCGTCAGCGGCCAGGCGGTGCGCTACGAAATGACCCTGGAGCCGCTGAACATCGGCAGTCTGCCGCTGCTGGAGGCGACGACGACGCCCTTGCACATCGAAGGCTGGCGCGTGCTGCCCGGCAGCGACTTGCAGTGGTTCACCGACCGGCCGGTGTCCGAGCGGCTGCGCTTCAGCGCGCAGGCGCATGTCGATTTCCGCCACGGCCCGGTGGCCGCCGTGCCGGGCCTGCGCGACCTCGTCGAGCTGCCCCCCGGCCACAACCCGAAAACGCTGGCCTGGGCGGCCGAGCTGCGCGGCCGCGGCGCCCTGGCGCAGGCCGACGCCACGGCGCTGGCGGAGGCGGTGATGCGGCACATCCGCAGCGGCGGCTTCACCTACACGCTGGCGCCCGGCGAGTACCTCGGCCGCGACGCCATCGACCAGTTCTGGCTGGCCCGGCGCGAAGGTTTTTGCGAGCACTTTGCCGCCGCGTTCGTCGTCGTGATGCGGGCCATGGACGTGCCGGCGCGGGTCGTCACCGGCTACCAGGGTGTCGACCCGCTGCCGGTGGACGGCTACCACGTGGTGCGGCAAAGCTCGGCGCACGCCTGGGCCGAGTTTTGGCAGGTCGGCGTCGGCTGGGTGCGTGCCGACCCCACGGCCGCGGTGGCGCCCGACCGCATCCGGCGCGGCCAGAACCTGGTGCCCGCCCCGGGTCTGTTTGCCGGCGCGTTGGCCACCGTGAATCCCGCCTTGCTGGCGCAGATGCGTGGCGTCTGGGAGGCGCTGAACAACCGCTGGAACCAGGGCATGCTGAATTATTCGCGCGGCCGGCAGCTCGATGTGCTGCGATCACTGGGCGTGCAGACGCCGACCTGGCAGGACCTGGCGTTTTTGCTGGTCCTCAGCCTGAGCGGCCTGGCCCTGCTGGGTGCCGCCTGGGCCTGGTGGGACCGGCACCGCGTCGACCCCTGGGCACGCCAGATGAAGCAGTTGCGCGGTGCGCTGATCAGGCTGGACGTGACGGCCGCGGAGCACGAGCCGCCGCGCCTGCTCGCCAGCCGCTTGCGCGCGCGTTTCGGCGCCCGGGGCGAGACGCTGGCGGGCTTGCTGGACACGCTGGAGCGGCAGCGCTACAGCCGCGCGGCACTGAGCAAACCGCAAGCTGCGTTGACGCGCGCATTTGCTGCGGCGGTGCGGCAACTCGGGTCCGCGGGCGCCTGACAGGCCTGCCGGGCCCGCATCAATGAGTCAGGGGTGCCGGCCTGGCTGACGGCCGCCACCCCGCCCTTAAAGGCACCAGCGGCGCCGCGCTCGACACGCCAGGTCGGCACCGTTAAAGTCGCTTGGCACCGAGCGGGCAGCACAGGGTTGACGCGCAATTTCGTTGCATCCGGCCCGTGGGCAGACAGGCACCATGGCCGAGAAAATCCAGCGTCTGGCACCGGAGAAGCGAATGGCGTTTTCGACCCCTGGCGAATCGGGCACCCCCATCAACTGCCGAACGAGCCAGCCCAGGCGCAGAGCCATGCGTCTTGCGCCGCTGTTGTTGATCGCGCTGGCGGCGTGCACGTCGATGGCACCGGCACCGCCGGCGCCGACGGCCGCGCCGGCAGCGGCGCCTGCTCCGGCATCCGCGCCCGTCGCAACGCCGCCCGATTCGGCCACGCCAATGGGCGACAGCGCGGAACATCCGAGCTTGCCGGCCAATGCCGAAGAGGCCATCGACAACACCCGCCGCTCGGTGCGCTCGACCGCGGAGTGGCTGGCGCGCGGCGTCGACAGTTGGTTCGGCGACCGGCCGTTCGAGGAAGGCGGCAAGGTCACCGACGGACGCATGACCCTCAGCGTCTTGAAGCGCCAGCAAGAAAAGGCCAATGTCGATTTGCGCTTCAACGCCCGCTTCCTGTTGCCCAATGTCGAACGGCAAACCTACCTTTTCTTTGGTCGTGAGGACCAACGCGAGGTGGTGAGCGACAAACCAGGCGCGCTGTCGAAGCAGGAAAGCATCCTGCCGCAGACGGCGCAGGATCGCTCGTTCTTCGCCGGCCTCGGACGCTACCTCGGCGACTCGGTCGACCTGCGCCTTGGCTTTCGGGGCGTCAAACCGTATGCGCAGGCGCGCTACCGATACCACTGGGAACTCGGCGAGCGCAATCTGTTCGAGTTTCGCGAGACGCTGTTCTGGACGCTCCAGGATCGCTTCGGTTCGACCACCGCGCTGTCCTGGGAGCGCGCCTTTGCACCGACGCTCGCGGCGCGCTGGGTCGGTTCGGCAACGATCACGCAAGAGTTGAACCGGTTTGCCTGGTCCAGCCTGCTGGGCGGCTACAAGTCGTTCGGCGAGCGCCGCCTGCTGTCGCTCGAGGGCCTCATCAACGGCGAAGAAAGCTCCGGGCATGGCCCGTCGGACTACGGTTTGCAGACCCGGTGGGAGCAGCCGCTGTTTCGGAATCGACTCCTCGGCGAGCTGATTCTCGGCCGGTTCTGGCCCCGCGCGAACGCCCTCGCGCAGCGCCAGGGCGTGTGGGCGGTCGGCGCCAACCTGAAGCTGGAGTTCTAAGCGCCCCAAGGCCGGCCGGGGCCGGCCGTCCCCCGTGGGGATTTGAGTAGCCCGGCAAAGCCGGTTCTACCCAAGAGCGCCCCAAGGCCGTGGTTCTCCTTCAGGCCCGCTCGGCCACCCAGGCGCGCACCGAGGCCAAGGCCTGCGCCAGCCCTGCCGGGTCGGTGCCGCCGGCCATCGCCATGTCGGCCTTGCCGCCGCCCTTGCCGCCGACCTGTTGGGCGACGAAGTTGACGAGCTCGCCGGCCTTGATGCGGGCGCTGCTGTCGGCGGTGACACCGGCCGCCAACTGAACCTTGCCGCCCTCGACCGTGGCCAGCACGATGGCCGCGGTCTTGAGCTTGTCCTTCAGCTTGTCCAGCGTCTCGCGCAGGCTCTTGGCGTCGGCGCCCTGCAGCAGCGCGGCCAACACCTTGATGCCGCCCACGTCGACCGCCTGGGCCAGCAGGTCGTCGCCTTGCGCTGACGCGAGCCTGCCCTTGGCCGCGGCCAATTCCTTCTCCAGGGCTCGCACCTGCTCCTGCACCTGGGCCAGCCGCGCCGGCAGTTCGGCCGGGGCCGACTTCAGGCTGGCGGCAAGCTGGTTGATCGTGCCTTCCAGGCCTTGCAGGTAGGCCAGCGCGTTGTCGCCGGTGACCGCCTCGACGCGCCGCACGCCGGCCGCCACACCGCTCTCGGCGACGATCTTGAACAGGCCGATGTCGCCGGTGCGCTGCACGTGCGTGCCGCCGCACAGCTCGCGGCTGCTGCCGATGTCGAGGACGCGCACTTCGTCGCCGTACTTCTCGCCGAACAGCATCATCGCGCCGCTCTTCTGGGCTTCGGCGATGGGCAACACGCGCGCCTGGGTCGCCGCGTTGGCCAGGATCTCGGTGTTGACCAGGGCCTCGACCCGGGCGATCTGGGCTTCGGTCATCGGCGCGTTGTGGGCAAAGTCGAAGCGGGTGCGTTCGGCGTTGACCAATGATCCCTTCTGCTGCACGTGGGCGCCCAGCACTTCGCGCAGCGCCTTGTGCATCAGGTGGGTGGCGCTGTGGTTGCGCACGGTCCTGGCGCGGCGTTCGGCGTCGACGCGGGCGTTGACGATATCCCCGACGCTGATCTCGCCTTCCAGCACCCGGCCCTGGTGGCCGAACACCGCGGCCTGAACCTTCATCGTGTCTTCGACCACGACCCGCGCGGTGGCGTTGCGCAACTCGCCCGTGTCTCCGACCTGGCCACCACTCTCGGCGTAGAAGGGGGTTTGGTCCAGCACGATCACCGCGTCGTCACCGGCCTTGGCAGAGCGCACCGGCGTGCCGTCGACATAGAGCGCCGTGACGCTGGCGCCTTCGGTCACGAGCCGCTCGTAGCCGTCGAAAGCGGTGGCCGAGCCGCTGTATTCGAGGCCCTGCGCCATCTTGAACTTGCCGGCCGCGCGGGCCTGCTCGCGCTGGCGCGCCATCGCGGCGTCGAAGGCGGCGCTGTCGACCGTCACACCACGTTCGCGGCACACGTCGGCGGTGAGGTCGAGCGGGAAGCCGAAGGTGTCGTGCAGCTTGAAGGCGAGGTCGCCGTTGAGAGCCGTAGCCCGCCCAACTTGTGCTGACCCCTTGACGCCTGTCAACTGGACCGTGACAGAAGCTGAATTTCCAGCAGACCCACTTCCTTGCAACGGAGCGTCTGCCAACGCGGCCTCCAGGATTTCCATCCCGTTTGCAATTGTCTGGAAGAAGCGTTCCTCTTCCTGCTTCAGCACTTCGGTCACGCGCACGCGCTCCTTGCGCAGCTCGGGGTAGGCCTCGCCCATCTCATCGACCAGGGCCGCAACCATCGTGTGGAGAAAAGGCTTGCGCGCGCCCAGCTTGTAGCCATGGCGAATGGCGCGCCGCGTGATCCGGCGCAGCACGTACCCACGCCCTTCGTTGCCGGGAATCACGCCGTCGACCACCGTGAAGGTGCAGGCGCGGATGTGGTCGGCAATCACCTTCAGCGACGGGCTGTCCTTGTCGCAGTCACCCGCACCCGCCGCATCGACGGCCTTCTTCGCCGCAGCCAGCAAGGCCACAAACATATCGATCTCATAGTTGCTGTGCACATGCTGCAGCACCGCCGTCAGCCGCTCCAGGCCCATGCCGGTGTCGACGCTGGGCTTGGGGAGCTTGTGCATCACGTACGCGCCGCTCTTCTCGTCGACCTGGCGGTTGAACTGCATGAACACGTTGTTCCAGATCTCGATGTAGCGGTCGCCATCTTCGTCGGCACTGCCCGGCGGGCCACCGGCGATCCCGGGTCCGTGGTCGTAGAAGATTTCGGTGCACGGCCCGCAGGGACCGGTGTCGCCCATCATCCAGAAATTGTCGGACGCATAACGCGCGCCCTTGTTGTCGCCGATGCGCACGATGCGCTCGGCGGGCACGCCGATCTGCCGGTTCCAGATTTCATAGGCCTCGTCGTCCTCGGCGTAGACGGTGGCCCAAAGCTTCTCTTTCGGAAGCTTGAACTGCACGGTGAGCAGTTCTCACGCGTACTTCAGCGCGTCGTGCTTGAAGTAGTCGCCGAAGCTGAAGTTGCCCAGCATCTCGAAGAAGGTGTGATGGCGCGCGGTGTAGCCGACGTTGTCCAGGTCGTTGTGCTTGCCGCCGGCGCGGATGCACTTCTGCGAGGTGGCCGCACGGTTGTAGGCGCGGCGCTCGTTGCCCAGGAACACGTCCTTGAACTGGTTCATGCCGGCGTTGGTGAACAAGAGCGTGGGGTCGTCGCCCGGTACCACGGGGCTGGAGGCCACGACGGTGTGGCCTTTGGACTCGAAGTAGCTGAGGAAGGTGGCGCGGATCTCGGCGGCTTTCATGGTGGTTCCAAACAATGCAAGTGGGATTCAGTTGAAGACCGAAACACCGGCGCGCTGCGCGGCAGCGGCCAGTGCGTCGTCGCGTGTGGCCAGGGCGCTGCGCCATTGCAAGGCCAGCTCGAGGTACATCGCGTCGTAAGGTGTGAGGTCGTGCGTCTGCGCGGCGTCGAAGTGCTTTTTGGGCAGGCCGTGCATGG
>JAYSVE010000854.1:0-6798 GCA_043718725.1 Methylibium sp. | reverse complement strand
CCAACCCGCGCGGCCGGCGCAGCAGCGCATACACCGCCGGCACCACGAACAGCGACAGCAGCGGCGCGCTCAGCATGCCGCCCAGCATGGGCGCGGCGATGCGGCTCATCACCTCCGAGCCGGTGCCGCTGCCAAAGACGATGGGCACCAGGCCGGCCAGGATTACCGCCACGGTCATCGCCTTGGGCCGCACGCGCAGCACCGCGCCTTCGCGGATCGCGTCGTCCACCGCATCGCGCGACGCCGCGCCACCGGCCGCGAGCCGGTCGCGCAGCGCATGCTTCAGGTACAGCAGCATCACCACGCCGAATTCGGCCGCCACGCCGGCCAGCGCGATGAAGCCCACGCCGGTGGCGATCGACAGGTGATAGCCCATCAGGTACAGGAACCACACGCCGCCGGTGAGCGCGAACGGCAGGGTCGCCATGATCAGCAGCGCCTCGTCGAAGCGGCTGAAGGTCAGGTACAGCAGCACGAAGATGATCGCGAGCGTGGCCGGCACGACGATCTTCAGGCGTGCGTTGGCGCGTTCGAGAAACTCGAACTGGCCCGAGTAGGCCACGCTCATGCCGGGCTCCAGCGGCACCCCGGCGGCCACCGCGTTGCGCAGGTCGTTCGCCACCGAGGCCAGGTCGCGCCCGCGCACGTCCACATAGACCCAGCCCGAGGGCCGCGCGTTCTCGCTCTTGAGCATCGGCGGCCCGTCGGTGATCGAAACCTTGGCCACGCTGCCCAGCGTGATCTGCTGGCCCATGGGCGTGAGGATGGGCAACTCGGCCAGGCGCTGCGGGGTGTCGCGCCATTCGCGCGGGTAGCGCAGGTTGACGGGGAAGCGCGCCAGGCCTTCGATCGTCTCGGTGACGTTCTCGCCGCCCACGGCGCCGGCAATCAGCGCCTGCACGTCGGCGATGTTCAGGCCGTAGCGCGCCGCCGCGGCGCGGTCGATCTGCACGTCGACATAGCGCCCGCCGGTCAGCCGCTCGGCCAGCGCCGACGAGACGCCGGGCACGCCCTTGGCGACCTGCTCGATGAGCGCCGCAACCCGGTCGATCGCGGCCAGTTCGCCGCCGGTGACCTTGACGCCGATCGGGCTCTTGATACCGGTGGCCAGCATGTCGATGCGGTTGCGGATCGGCGGCACCCAGATGTTGGACAGGCCTGGCACCTTGACCGCGCGATCGAGTTCTTCGACCAGCTTGTCCGGCGTCATGCCGGCGCGCCATTGCTCGCGCGGCTTCAACTGGACGGTGGTCTCGAACATCTCCAGCGGTGCCGGGTCGGTGGCGGTCTCGGCGCGGCCGGCCTTGCCGAACACGCGCGCCACCTCGGGCACCGTCTTGATCATGCGGTTGGTGAGCTGCAGCAGTTCGCTCGCCTTCTGCGCCGACAGGCCCGGCAGCGCCGACGGCATGTAGAGCAGGTCGCCCTCGTCGAGCTTGGGCAGGAACTCGCCGCCCAGTTGCAGCAGCGGCCAGGCGGTGGTGGCGAGCACCAGCACGGCGATGCCCAGCGTGGCCTTGGGCCAGCGCAGCACCCATTCCAGGCCCGGGCGGTAGGCCGCGATCAAGCCGCGCGTGATCGGGTTCTTCCGCTCTTCGGGGATGCGGCCGCGGATCCAGTAGCCCATCAGCACCGGGATCAGGGTGACCGACAGACCGGCCGCCGCCGCCATTGCGTAAGTCTTGGTGAACGCCAGCGGCCCGAACAGGCGGCCCTCCTGCGCCTCCAGCGTGAACACCGGGATGAACGACAGCGTGATGATCAGCAGCGAGAAGAACAGCGCCGGGCCGACCTCCTCGGCGGCCTGCGTCATCACCTGCCAGCGCGCTTCGCCTTCGAGCTTTTGATCCGGGTTGGCGTGCTGCCAGGCTTCGACCTTCTTGTGCGCGTTCTCGATCATCACCACGGCCGCGTCGACCATCGCGCCGATCGCGATCGCGATGCCGCCCAGCGACATGATGTTGGCGTTGATGCCCTGGTAACGCATCACCAGAAAGGCGGTCAGCACCCCCAGTGGCAGCGCGATGATGGCCACCAGCGCGGACCGCAGGTGCCACAAAAACAGCACGCAGACGGCGGCCACGACGATGAACTCCTCGATCAGCTTGGTCGTGAGGTTGGCAATCGCGCGCTCGATCAGCGCGCTGCGGTCGTAGGTGGTGACGATCTCGACCCCCTGCGGAAGGCTCTTCTGCAGTTCGGCCAGCCTCGCCTTCACCGCCGCGATCGTGTCCTGCGCGTTCTTGCCGGAGCGCAGGATCACGATGCCGCCGGCCACCTCGCCCTCGCCATCGAGTTCGGCAATGCCGCGGCGCATCTCCGGCCCCACCTGCACCGTGGCCACATCGCCCAGCCGCACCGGGATGCCGCCCTTGGCCGACAGCGGAATGGCGCGGAAGTCGGCCAATGATTTCAGGTAGCCGCTGGCGCGCACCATGTACTCGACCTCGGCCAGCTCCAGCACCGAGCCGCCGGTCTCCTGGTTGCCGGCCATCAGCGCCTCGCGCACCTGGGCGTAGGTCACCCCGTAGGACGCGAGCTTGGTCGGGTCGAGCACCACCTGGTACTGGCGCACCATGCCGCCGACGCTGGCCACCTCGGCGACGTTGGGCAGGCTCTTCAGCTCGTACTTCAGGAACCAGTCCTGCAGCGCGCGCAGTTGCGACAGGTCGTTGCGGCCGGAGCGGTCGACCAGCGCGTACTGGAAGATCCAGCCGACGCCGGTGGCGTCGGGCCCCAGCGAGGTCTTGGCGCTGGCCGGCAGGCGACCCTGCACCTGGTTCAGGTATTCGAGCACCCGCGAGCGCGCCCAGTACAGGTCGGTGCCATCGTCGAACAGCACGTAGACGAAGCTGTCGCCGAAGAACGAGAAGCCGCGCACGATCTTGGCGCCCGGCACCGACAACATGGTCGTGGCCAGCGGGTAGGTGACCTGGTTCTCGACGATCTGCGGCGCCTGGCCGGGGTAGCTGGTGCGGATGATGACCTGCACGTCCGACAGGTCGGGCAGCGCGTCGATGGCCGTGGTGCGCAGGCCCCACAGGCCCCAGGCGGCGAGCATCAGACTGGCCAGCAACACCAGCATGCGGTTCGCCACCGACCAGCGGATCAGGCGCGCGATCATGGGCGTGCCTCGGCCCCGCTGGCGGCCGGCGCGGCGGCGCCGCCATGGGCGCTGTGGTCGACGGCGCCAGTCGCCGCGGCGAGCGGGGCCACGCGGGTCAGCGTGTAGTTGTCGCCCTGCCGGCTGAAGCCGAACTGCACGCTCTGGCCCTTCTTCAGCCCCTGCGCCAGACCGCGGTCGACCAGCTTGAACGGCATGGTCATCGCCGGCCATTTCAACGCGGCAACGGGCTGATGCGCCAGCGTGACGCTGTCGGCGCCGATCTCGACGACCACGCCCTGTGTGGCGTATTCCGCGGCGCCGACGGGCGCAACCTTGGCGGCAGTGCTGGCGACCGGCGCGGGTTGAAACGCCGCGCCACCGGCGGGCGCCGCGGGTTGAACGGCAGCGCCACCGGCGGGCGCCGCGGCGCGGGCGAACACGCCCTGCAGACTGGCCTCGGAGTCGATCAGGAACTGCCCCGACGCCACCACTTGCTGCCCCGCGGCCAGGCCGCTGCGCACGACGATGTGGTCGTCGACCTGCTCGCCGATCTCGACCTCCACCGGCCGGAAGCGCCCGGGCTGCTCCGACAGATAGACGAGCGTGCGCCGGCCGGTGCGGATCACCGCTTCGGCCGGCACGACCAGCACGTCGCGCTGCGCGCCGCGCAGGCTCACCTGCGCGAACAGGCCGGCCTTCAGGCGCTGCCCGGGGTTGGGCAACTCGATGCGCAGGCGCAGCGTGCGGGTCTCGCGATTCGCCTCGGGCAGCACCGCGGCGACCTGGCCCCTGACCACCTGGCCCGGCAGCGACGGGAAGCGCGCCTCGACCGCCTGGCCCGGCTGGATCACCGCCGCCAGCGCTTCCGGCAAGGCCGCTTCAAGCCACACCGTTCCCAGGCCGTTGATGCGGGCCAGCGTCATGCCGGGTGCCACCGTCATGCCGGCGCGCACCGCCAGTTCGGTGATGACGCCGCCGCCGGGCGCCGTGATGGTGTGCAGCGCCACCGGCTGGCCCGACGCGTCGACCCGCTCGACCAGCGCCACCGGCATGCCCAGCAGCACCAGGCGCTGGCGCGCCGCCTGCGCGAGCCCGGCGTCGGCGGTGGCCTTGACCGCCAGGTATTCCTGCTGCGCCGCCAGCCACTCGGGGTTCAGCACATCGACCAGCGGCGCGCCCGCGGCGACCACGTCGCCCGGCGCGCGCCCGTAGACGCGCTCGACGAAGCCGGCGGTGCGGGCCTGCACGATGCTCACGTCGCGCTCGTTGAGCTGCACCGTGCCGACGGCTTCGACCGCCGCGCCGACCGCGCGCTTGTCCACCGTCGCGAGGCGGATGCCCAGCGCCTGCCGGGCCTGTGTCGAGACCGCCAGGCTGGCCGCATCGTTCGCGTCGGCGCCGCCTTCGTCGGCGTAGCGCGGCACCAGCTGCATGTCCATGAAGGGCGACTTGCCGGGCTTGTCGAACTTCTGCGTCGGCGACATCGGGTCGTACCAGTACAGCACCTTGCGGCCTTCGGCAGGCGCCGCGGGCGCGGCCACCGGCACCGCGGCGCCGGTGGCCTGGTTGCGCCAGGTGGCAATGCCGTAGCCGGCGCCGAGCGCGATGAGGACGGCCAGCACCAGCGTGCCGGTCTTGAAGGTGGTGGCAGTCATGGTCGCGCCCCCGCAACGAAGTAGTTCAGTCTGGCGCGCAGCGTGGTTTGCTGCGCTTCGAGGTCGATCGCGCGCAGGCCGAGTTCGGCGCGTTCGCGCCGCGCCGCCAGCACGCCGGCGAGCTCGCCGCGTGCCGACTCGTAGGCCGCCAGCGCCAGCGCCACGCGCTCACCGGCCAGCGGCAGCGCCGCCGTCTTGAGCCGCTCCAGCTTGCGCCCGAGTTCCTCCAGTTCGGCGAGTTCGACGTCGATCTCCTCGCGGCGGCGGCGCAGCAGGTCGTCGCGTTCGGCGTCGATGCGCCGCACCTCCTTGCGCTTGGCGGCGATCTGCGGGTCTTGCCGCTGGCCGCTCCACAGCGGCAGCTCCAGGCTGAACTGGAAGCCGACCATGTCGCCGTAGCCCGGCCCGCGTTTCGAATAGCCAACCTGCCAGCCCCAGTCGCCCTTCTTGGCGGCTTCGACTTCCAGCGCCTCGGCGCGCGCCATGTCGGCCATCGGACCGAACACCTGAACGTCGGCGTGGGCATCGAGCTGGCCGTGCAGATCGTCGGCGGCCGCCGGCAGTGCCGGCGGCTCGCCGGCCAGCGGCTGCTGGGCAGCGTCACCCAGCCAGCGCCGCAGCGCGGCCTGCGCCTTGGCGCGGTCGCGGGTGAATTCATCGCGGCGGTCGGCCAGTTGCAGCGCCTCCTGGCGCGCCATCGTCACCTCGGCGGGCATGGCCTTGCCACCCGCGACGCGCGCCGGCAGCGTGTCGAGCAACAGCCGGTTCTCTTCTTCGAGCGTGCGAAACAGTTCGAGGCGGCGTTCGGCGAAGTGACGCGCGAGCCAGGCCTGCGCCACATCGCGGCGCACCGCGAGTTGCTCGGACAGCAGCAGCGCGCGCTCGCGCTCGGTGCGGGCCTCGGCCAACTGGGCGCGGGCCGCGCGTTTGGCGGCATTAGGCACCTCCTGCATCCAGCCGATGCTGCGCTGGGTCATGAAGTCGCGCGTCAGGCTGAAGCGGTCCGGGCCGCTGATCGGCAGGTTGTCGACGCCCAGCGTCAGCCGCGGGTCGGGCAACTGGTTCGCGCTGATGCGCAACTGCTGTGCCGCGTCGACCGAGGCTTGCCGGGCGCTGAGCATGGGCGCGCGCTCGGCCGCCAGCGCCAGCGCGCGCTCGAAGCTCAGCCCGTCAGCGCCCTGGGCCGCCGCGGAGCCGGCGCCAAGGCACAGCGCGACGATCAACAAGGTCGGTGAACGGCGGGCCGTGGCCGAGCCGGTGGGGGCGCGGTGGCCCGCTCGCAAGGGGAAGGGCATAGGTTGTTCTCCGTGGTCCGCATCGGTGGGCGGGGTCGGGGTCGACCCCGCGGCGTGGCGCGCCGGGCGCCGCCAGCGCGCTAGTGGCGGAGAACGCGGTGCTTCAGATCGAGCGGCGGCCCACCGGGCGGGCCGGCAACGAGCAGGGCGCCGCGGCCCGGCACCGGCGCGGGGGCAAGGGCGCGCAGCAAAGGACGGGCCACGACCAGCCAGGCCAGCGCCGCGCCGGCGACATCGGCCAGGGCCTTGGCCACGGGAGCCTGTTTGTCGGCCTCGCAATGGGCCTTGCACAGCGCCGGTTGGGCCGGGTCCAGCGTCGCCGCCGTCATGCCGTGGCATTCGGCCATGACCGTGGTCGCGGGCACCGAAGCGTCGACCGCGCGCGCCGCCGCTTGCGGGCACGCGTACGCCGCCGTGAGCCACTGCACCAACAGCAGCACACCGATCATCCACAGCGACACCCGATGTCGGGCCGAACGGCTCGTGCGCATGCGAGCCAGTCTATCGAGGCCGCGCGGCGGCGCCAATGCGTCAACGCGTGCGGGTTTGATGGCGATCAAGCAGTGCCCCGGCCGGGCCCGCCGAACCAGGCGGCGGCGCCCTCGAAAACATCACTCGCAAAGGCCTTGCCCTGGTAGGCCAGGCTGCGCTTGAGCACCAGGTCGAAGAGCAGCGGGTTGTGCGCCTGGATGTGGTCGACCCGCGGCGGCAGCCTGGCGTCAAGCAGGCCCTGGGCCACCAG
>JAYSVE010000853.1:0-2910 GCA_043718725.1 Methylibium sp. | reverse complement strand
GAACTACGCAATCATTCCGGCCGGATCGAGTCGAATCAGCAAGCAACCCCGAACACTCCGTGCCAAGTTGTAAAAGTAATTCTTTGACAGTTCCTTAGTGGACTGCCAAGTTGCGGGCATCGGACATACTTACGCGCGCAAGGAGGTGGCAATGAAATATGCTGACGGAGTTGTGTGTGCGCTCGGGGTTCAGCATTGGTGCTTCCCATCGACGCTGTCGATCAGCGACTGGGCCGCCTGGGCGCAAGCTATCGGATCATTGCTTGCAGTGGCCGCAGCTATTGGACTTGTTGCATGGCAACTTGAACACGTACGCCGAAGCGAGAAAGCCAAACAAGTACAGGGGCTTCGAGTCTTGTGGACCCTCGTCTATCACTGTCGGGTGGAGATCGCCTACGTAGCCTCAATCTTTGCCCAAGACAAGACTGCGCCTTTCTCTTTGCCAAGTGGTTTGAGTCATAAGGTTTCTGCACTGCGCACAGTTCCGGCACTTGAAATGCCCGATGGAAGCGTTGCAATCGCCGTGCTGACGGCAATAGAGGCATACGGTGACTTCTCAGCCGGGACGGCCCCCACAGTGGGCCCCCCGCCTCTCACAGGTCGTCGATACGCAGACCGCGTCGAGAGCTACTGCAATGCCGCTCTGCTCAACTTTGAGTTCGCGGAGACCTGTCTCCGACTAGCGCTGAAAGAGCGAAACGCGGACATCGAATCCGCCCCGTACTCGATAAATGGGAAGCCGTACCCACCATTGGAAGCTGCCTAGGCGAGCAAACTTGCGCTATGAAGTCAAATTGCTCTCACGAATCCTCCTTTCGAGAGGCTGCTTGAGCGAGATATTCAAGATGGAAATGCATGCGGACCAGTGAGCAACGACCCGTTGCAAGTTGATCGTCTCCCTCGCCCAGCCGCAGGCGGGCAGCCGGCGGCGCGCCTCTGAGGCGCTGAGGAGCGCAGGGCTCGTGGCCACGCGCGCAGCGCGATCGTTGTCTGACTCGTCGCGGCTGTTTGAGCGCAGTTGAGCGAAGCGAACGTAGCGAGTTCTGCGACGGGCCGCGAGACTGAGCACCGGAAGGCAGTCGGCGTACCCGCCGACCGCCGAAGCGAAGCGCCGACGGCTGCCCGCCTGCGGCTGGGCGCGCGCAAACGGTGGCAGTGAATCGGCAACGCGCAGCTTCGACCCAGACCAAGCTTCGACGCAGCCGGGTACAGAACACCAAAGCTTTCGATATAATCTAGCTTAACGAACTTTCCAAGTTGTACCCCAAGCACCTCGCCATGAAATCCGCAGCCCACACGATCACCGCTGAAGCTCGCACCGCTGCGGCCAGCCGCCGGCCGCGCGCCAAGCCGTCCGACTATCTGTCCGCGGCCGAGACGCGGGCGCTGTTGACCAACAGCCTGGCCAACCGGCAACTGCGCCTCGATTCGGCGGACATGGTGTCAACCGACGAAGCCGCCCAACTGGTGCGCGCCAGCCGCGTGACTGTGAACGCGTGGATCGCCAAGGGGCGCGCCATTGGCTTGACGCAGACCAAGCGCGGCTTTCGCATGCCGCGCTGGCAGTTCGAGCCGCGGATGTGGGACGCCCTGCCCCTGGTTGCCGACGCACTCGGCACCAAGGAAGGTTGGGCCTTGCTGGCGTTTCTGGAGTCGCCGCACGGCGGGCTGGGCGGCGTGGCGCCGCGGCAGGCGATCGAGCAAGGGCAGGCGGAGCGGGTGGTGGCACTGGCCGCGCACGAAGGCTTTTGACCTGTGGCGATGAAGCTGGGGGACCTTCAGTACGTCCCCGAGCACCACGTGCCCATTGCCTTCACGTTGTATCGCGTGCAGCGCGCTGCGGCACGGCCAGGCACGGTGGCTATCGGTGCGCTGAAGCTGGCTCCGGCTGGCCTGCTGGCGTCTCGCTTCGACCTCACCGCCCACCCGGTGGGCTACTTTGCCGAGGGGCCTGAAACCGCCGTGTACGAGTCGCTGGCGCGCCGCGAAGCGTTGAGCCTGCCTCTGTCGATCGTGGCCACGCGCCAATTGCTGGCCATGCAATCGACGCGCTCGATGCGGCTGGCTGACCTGCGGCCGCATGCCTCGACCTGGCCGTTCCTGCAATCGCTTCGCTACGCGTCGACCCAGCAGATTGCTGCCGATGCAGACAGCCTGGGCTACGAAGGGGTGTTGTACCGCTCCGCACAGCAGTACGGCCAAGACTGCGTGGCATTGTTTGGGCCGGCGCTGAGCGCGCTCAAGCTGGTGCGGCGCGTCCCGCTGGTCGACGCAATGGGTGGTCTGCACCGCGCGGTGGCCAATGCGCTGCTCGGCTCGCAGGTACCGCTGGTGCCTTGAGGCGGCTCCGGTGCGTG
Source organism: Methylibium sp. (assembly GCA_043718725.1). GTDB lineage: Bacteria > Pseudomonadota > Gammaproteobacteria > Burkholderiales > Burkholderiaceae_C > LGRD01. The sequence goes on along the minus strand of JAYSVE010000853.1, from coordinate 553 downwards.
CTGCAATCAATCGTCGGCTACCAACTCCGCTGCCCACAGAAGGGCCGAACCGTCAAAGATCGACAAAGCCGCCAGTGCGCCGTCAACATAGCGCCGGCAGTGGACCAGTTCGTGGGCGGCCATCAGTTCGAGCATTGGGTCTAGAAGGTCCGGCTCGATGCGTTCGAGCGTCGCCCGCGCTTGTGCGTCGCGCCGCACGGAGAGCACCCGCCTGCATCGGCCCTCGACAAAGGCCAGCGCCAGAGGCGCGGCACCAGGGGCCGGCTGCGGCTGCACCACCACGTCAAGCGGCAGGTTCGCCTGCCTGGCGAATGCAACGACGGGCCAGACGCCTTTGAGCCAGCGTGCCTCCGTGGCTGTCAGCTCAGCGGCAAGGCAGGCGACCGAAGCCCATGCGAGGCAGATGCGACTGGAGATGGATTTCCACACGAGCGGGCTTCGGATCCAAGGGTCATCACGCGCCACCCGATCAACCCATGGACAACAACTGCGCCGCCGCCTTCTCGTCGCTCTCGGCGGTTTGCAGCATCTTCATTTGGGCCTCGAACTGGCG
>JAYSVE010000852.1:0-6809 GCA_043718725.1 Methylibium sp. | reverse complement strand
GGTGCCGTGCGCGCCGTTGCGCGGCCAGCCTTGGCTGGCTGTTGAGTGCCGTCGCCTGGGCCGGCCCCCAGGCGCCCGAAGCCTATGACCTGCGCCCGCTTCTCAGTGCCAGCGTGGCCGACGACATGCAGGCCTGCGTGGGGCCGTCGATGGCGCTCCGCGGCGTCCATGAATTCCTCGCCAAGGCCTTGGCCAACGCCGAGCTGGACGGTGGCGCGGCCGCGCAACTGGGCCACGACAAGTCACCCGGCGTGGTGCTGGCGGTGGCCGGCCGGTGGGCATGCGTGCCGATGAGCGGCGAGGGCTTTCCGATGTGGCCGGTGGAGACCCTGCATGGCTTGATCGTGCCGGTGGGCGTTCCGGCCAGCATCACCCTGGCGTGGCGGCGCGACCTGCTGGAGCAGGTGGCGCGTGACGGCGTTGGCCGCGGGCTGATCGTCTACCCGAGCGGCGACGCCGACCAGGTGCATGTGATTGCCGAGAAACGTCAGGCCATGCAGGTCAAGTTCAGCACCCGGCTGCTGCGCGCCGGTGGGTTCAAGGAAAGCCACTATCCGGCGGTTCTGCGCCACCCGGGCCTGACCCGGCTGGTCACGCGCAGCACGGGTGACAACCAGGGCACCCCGTCGCGCCTGGCGATACCGCCGCAGCGCTTGCTGCGCCAGGTGCGTGACGACTATGTGGTGGTCGAGCCCACCGCACCGACGCGCGACTTCGGCTTTGCCGGAACCCGATGGGTCGTCCCCGGCACGCCGGGGCAGATGCTGCTGCGCGCGGATGGCGCGGTGGTGCACGCCGACGGGGCCCGCACCGAGCCGGGCACCTGGCGGGTCGAAAGCGGTGTGCTGCGCGTCGCCCTGGCCGACGGGGCACGCTATGCGCTGACGCTGCAGGCGGACCGCTATACCTTGAGCGGCTTTGCGCGCCGTGTCGAGCCGGAAGGTCATGAAGACGAGGGTGGCGAATGGCAGTGGCGCACGGTGTTGCGCATGGACGGGGCGCCCGATGACGCTGGCGCGGGCACGCAAAGGCAGGCGGGCGCTGCGGGTCCAGGCTGCACGCTGGCCGGCTGACAGATCACTCAACACAACGACGCGCAAACGACGCGCAATTGTCGCGCTGTGCCGCGACCAGGCAGGCGCCGCCGATCAACCCTTTTCAGGTTCGATCTGCAACGCTTCGAGAAAGCGCGACACCATGTTGTAGGCCGCCACCGTGGCGGTCAGCTCGACCAGTTCGCGGTCGCTGAAGTGCCCACGCGCGGCGTCGAACACCGCTTGCGGCACCTGGACCTGCAGCGTCATCGCCTGGGCATAGGCCAGCACGTCACGCTCGCGCGGACTGAACAGCGCTGACGCCTGCCACTGCGCGACGGCGTCCAGCTTGGCCTGTGGCACGCCCTCGGCCAGCGCCACCGGCGCATGTTGCACAAACTCATAGGGCGCGCGGTTCAGCACCGCCACCAGCAGGATCACCAGCTCGCGCAGGCCGCCGTCGAGCACGCCGTCGGTGCGGATGGCGCCCATGAAGCCGTTCCAGCCGCGCGCCAGAGGCGCGCTGTGCAGCAGTTGCCGGTCCAGGTTCAGCAAGCCGCCGCCGCGGCGGGCTTGCACGGCGCGAACGAGTTCGGCGTCGACGCCTGGGGTATGGCCGTCGACAAAAGGCAAGCGAGCCATGCGGTTTCCTTGGATGGTCAGGGGGAGGGTGGCCGGCGCCGCGGCCAGGGCCTGTTGTACCCTCGCGCAATCCAAGAATCCAGGAGACGACGATGAAAGATTTCCCCGCCCGCGAGAAGTTCGATCTGGCCGCCATGGTGGCGCAGTACCTCGTGCTGGCCAGCACGCTCGACAAAACCGCGCCGCTGGAAGACTACGACCACGCCAACGAACTGAGCCTGGAACTGGCGATGCTGCTGCCCGGTGCAATCTACCGGGCGATGGTGGAGGCCGTGGCGCACCCCGGCGGCAAGGAGAACCAGGCCTCGGTCGCGCTGATGCTGCGCCAGGCGCTGTTCGCGCCGCAAGAGGCCGACCTGCAGCCCGAACACATCGCCTTCCATACGCCGGGAGCGCCGCCCAAGCCACGCAGCCGGGCGCACTGACGGGCGGCGCGGCCTCAGGTTCTCAGTCGGCGCAGACCCCGGCGGCGCGGTTGAGCGCGATTTTCATGTTGCCTGCGGGGGTTGACGGGAAGTCATCGAAGTGGCGCGCCATGCCTCACAGAAGAATAGCGCCGACCACCGGCGCCTCGGCCAGCGCCCACACGCGGGCGATCACGCAGCGCATCTCTTCGGGCGTGGCCCCGCCGCGATAGGCCGCCAAATGCAAGGCCTTGGTTTCGAGTTCGTCGCGGCTCAAGTTGTTGCCGGGGTCGCCCTTGGGTTCGAGCACCGTGGATTCGAATTGGCGGCCATCATCGGTTTCGACCCGCACCTTGCCGATCCAGCGCGCCGGGTACGCGGCATTGACTTCGGCGTCAAGTTGCATCGTCACCTTGGCGTGGACCGCACGCACGGCCGGGTCGGCATGGCCCGCGTCGAACTCGATCAAGCCGGCGCGGCCGAACACCGCAATCAGGCCGAGCACGGTGCCCATCGAAAACTTGGCCTGGTGCACGGTCCGCGGGTCGGTCACCGGGCCCAGCACGTCGATGGCGGCATGGTGCACGAGCGCGGTGACGCTGCGCAGGTCCTGGCGTTGAGATGGTGGGTGCGCAGCAACTGCTGCAGCGCGTCGGCCGCCGGGTGGGTGTGGCGGCAGGCGGCGTGGTACTTGAACGAGGTTTCGGCCACGGCCCAACGCGAACCCAGGCCGTCGGCGAGCTTGCCGGCATCGGCGTCGGTGGAGGTGCCCGCCGCCAGGCCCTGGCGGCCGTCGAGAATGCGGCGCGCACCGGTGAAGCCGTCGCGGGCGAGGTAGGCGGCGGTCAGCCCGGCGCCGGCGGCATGCGCGGTGTGCAGTGGCTTGGAGTCGGCCGCGTCACGCAAAAACTCCCACAGCCCGGCCGACTGGGTGCCGGCCGAGCCGAACGCGTGGCGCATCTGCGCGGGTGTGAGCCGCAGCAGGTGGCCGACGGCAGCCGCCGCCGCAAAGGTGCCGGCTGTGCCGGTGGTGTGGAAGATGCGGTAGTGCGAGCGGCCGAGGAACTCGCCGACGCGGATGCCGACCTCGTAGCCCGCGACGCTGGCGACCAGAAGCTCTTGCCCCGAGCGGCCCAAGGCCTGCGCCACCGCCAGGGCCGCCGGGAACACCACGGTGCCGGGGTGGAACACCGCGCCGTTGTGCACGTCGTCCTGCTCGGCGACATGCGAGGCCGCGGCGTTCGCAACCGCCGCCACCAGCGGGCTGCTGCCGCGGCGGTGGACCAGCACCTCGCTGGGCCCGTGGTCCGGTCCCATGGCTTCGTGGAATCGCGCGATCGCCTCCACCGGCGGCGCCCCCTTGCCGGCCAGCGCCGAGGCGAACCAGTCGAGAAACAGGTCCTCGGCGCGGCGCACGACGCTGTCGGGAATGGCGTCGAAGCGCAGACCGGCGGCGAAGTCGGCGAGTTGCCCTGTGGAATCGTGCTCGTGGGTCACCGTCGCTCCCGCTGGGTCAAAACGAGCGCGGCAGGCCGAGCACATGCTCGGCGACGTAGCTCAGGATCAGGTTGGTCGAGATCGGCGCCACCTGGTACAGGCGGGTCTCGCGAAACTTGCGCTCGACGTCGTATTCGTTCGCGAAGCCAAAGCCGCCGTGGAACTGGAGCCCGCGCTTTCGGCCTGGCGCAGGTCGACCATGAAGATCGACATGCCCTCGGACTTCTTTGTCACTTGCGCCAGCGCGGTGGTGCGCGCCAGCAGGATCATCCAGTCGGAGTGCCGCACCCGCGAGATCCAGACCTTCTGGCCGTTGACGACATAGTGGTCGCCGCGCCTGACCGCGGTGGTCTTGATCTGGGTGGTGTCGGTGCCGCTGCCGGGCTCGGTCACGCCCATCGATTGCAGGCGTCATTCGCCGCTGGCGATCCTGGGCAGGAAGCGGCGCTTCTGCGCTTCGGAGCCGTGGCGCAGCAGGGTGCCCATGTTGTACATCTGGCCATGGCAGGCGCCGGCATTGGCGCCACTGCGGTTGATCTCCTCCATCACCACCGAGGCCTCGGCCAGGCCCAGGCCGGAGCCGCCGTACTCGGTGGGGATCATCGCGGCGAGCCAGCCGGCCTGAGTCAGCGCCTCGACCAAGGCCTCGGGGCCGCGCTGGGCGTCGATCTGGCGGTGGTAGGCGTCGGGGAACCCGGCACACAGCGCCCGCACCGCGTCGCGGATGTCCGGGTATTTTTCAGCGGGGGGCTGCAACATGCGGGGCGCTCCTGGGCCGATTGTCGTCAAGCGCCCTGGGCCCGGGAACCTGGGCATTCACCCATCGACCCTGCGCTACCGAAGGGCGCTGTTCAACACCTGCGCCAGGCGTACGCCGGCCTTGCGCAGTTGCAGCGCGACCGTGGCGCTGGCGTCGTCGACATAGGCGCGGTTCAGCGCATGCGTGCCGCTCGGCCCGGGGCGTGGCAGCCGGCCGTAGGTGTGGGCCCTGGACACCGCAAAGCTGTCGCGCGCCCAGTCGGTGGGCGTGCCGCGGGACCAGCGGGCGCGCTGAGCAGCATCGGTGCGACTGACCAGCGCGCGCGCCACGGCAGCGGGTTGGCTGCCCAGGCGACGCACGAACTCGGTGTCCCAGTAGTGGTGCAGCTTGCCGGGCTTGAGGCCGGGCGCCGAAACCAGCTTGTCGTTGCCGCCGCGGTCGTGGTCGTTGCTCGCATGCAGCGGCTGGTGCAGGTCGCCGACCAGGTGCAGCAGAAACTGCAGCGCCAGCAGGCGCTCCGTCGGCGCGGTGGCCGGGTCGCGCAGCTCGGCACTGAACTGGTCGATCTTGTCGATCAGGCAGGCGCTGGCCGGCCCGGCCGACGCGGCTGTCGCGGCGGGCAGCGCGGGGTGGCCGTGACAGGCGGTGGCGACATCGCCGTCGACCAGCTCAATGTTGACGAAGTGCCACTCGCGGGTTTGCCTGTAGCGCTGTTGGGTGGTGTTGCGGTCGGAGTCGCGGAACTTGTCGGCCCAGGTGGCCTGGTGGGCCAGGTCGGTGGGCACCAAGCCGCTGGTGTCGTGGCGCAGCATCGAGGCGACTTGGGCGCGGGCCTGCGGTAACAGGTAGCGATCGGCCACCAGCGCAATGATTTGATGGCCCACGTCGCCCCAGGCGAAGGCCGGGGTCCAAACCCAGCAGCAAAGCATGAACAAGCATCGCAGCAACATGTCGGCGGCCCGAAGTGAGGCCGAATCGTAGTGCGTTCCGGAGGCGCCGGTCCTGCCGTTACCGCGCCGCGCTGACGAAGCGCAGGTGGGTGATCTCCGACGCTGCGCCGAAGCGCTTGGGCGGGCCCCAGTAGCCGGTGCCGCGGCTGGTGTAGACCCACAGGTCCTTCAGGCGGTGCAGGCCGGCGGTGAAGGGTTGTTGCAGGCGCACCAGAAAATTCCACGGCAGGAACTGCCCGCCATGGGTGTGGCCCGACAACTGCAGATGGAAGCCGGCGCTTGCCGCCGCCGCCGCGCTGCGCGGCTGGTGCGCCAGCAGCACGCGGATGCGCGCATGCGCCGGCGCCGCGAGCAGCGCCGCATGCGGGTCGCTGCGGTGGGTCGGGTCGAAGTGGTGGGCGCCGTAGTCGGTCACGCCGGCCACCAGCAACGACGCTTCACCGTGCGCCAGCACGACATGTTCGTTCATCAGCACCTGCACGCCCAGGCGCCGGAGTTCGACGATCCAGGCGTGGGCGCCGCTGTAGTACTCGTGGTTGCCGGTGACGAAATAGGTGCCGTGGCGTGAGACCAGGTCGGCCAGCGGAGCCACATGGTCGCCAAGTTCGGCAACGCTGCCGTCGACCAGGTCGCCGGTCACGGCCACCATGTCGGCGTCGAGCCGGTTGACCGCCTGGACGATGGACTGCAGGTAGCCGCGCCGAATCGTCGGGCCGATATGGATGTCGCTGATCTGCGCAATGCTGAAGCCGTGCAGCGCCGCGGGCAGGTCGTGGATCGGGACGTCGACGACGACGACCGCGGCGGTGCGGCGCGCGTTCCACAGGCCGATCAGGGTGACGATGAGCGCGGCGGCTGCGACGAAGGCGGCCGAAGCCATCGCGACGGCGTCCAGGTCGAATGCCGCGGGGGCGGTGGCCAGGACGAGCCGGGCCAACAGCAGGCCGGCATCCCGCGCGACGGTCAACACGAACAACGACGAGCAAAGGCCCATGCACCACAGGCCCGACCAGCTCAGGGCTTCGGACAGCCGGCGCGACTTGACGCGCCCGGCCAGCAGGCCCCAGGGGGTGAGCAGCGCGGACAGCGCCAGCGTGACGGCCAGCAGCGTCTGCGCCGAGGCCAGGTCCGCCAGGGCAGGCAGCAGCCGCAGGCCGACATAGGCATGCAGGACGACAGCGACGAAGGTCAACGGCAGGATGGCCATGGTGGCCGGCGTGCCGGCGTCCGTGGAGGGAGGACAAGACCCTGCATGTGCGGGCGCGCGGTGGCGATTCAAGCCGCGCCGGCGGTCGCCGCCTGCCGGCGTTCACCGGCAAGGCCGCCGTCACGCGTCAACGGCGCGGGCGCACGAACGAGCGGCTCAAGCCAGATTGCGCAACTCGCGCAAGGCCACCGACACCATCGCCAGGTCCACGCCTTTGGCATCGGCGAGTTCGGCCAGCAGCCGGTTGGCCCGCTCCAGCGCGGGCAGGTTGCGCTGCTCCCAGGCGGCCAGCATCTGCGCCGCGGCGCCTTGGCC
>JAYSVE010000851.1:0-6810 GCA_043718725.1 Methylibium sp. | reverse complement strand
CGCGATGGCATCGAGCCCGGCGATTCGGTGGCCCTTTGCGCCGCCGCCACGCTGGAGCACGCGCTGGCCACGCTGGGCGTGCTGCGCTGCGGTGCGGTGGTGGTGCCGCTGCCCACCAGCGCCACCGCGGCGGTGCTGCGCGAGTTGCTGGTCGATTGCGACGCGCGGCTGCTTTTCGCCGACGCGGCCATGGGCGCGCTGCTGGGGGGTGCGCCGGCGTTGCGGCCCCTGGCGTGCATCACGCTGGACGACTCATCCGCCGGTGCGCCGTTGTCAAGCTGGCTCGCGCCCGCCGGCAGCAAAGTGCAGCCGGTGCGGCGGGCTTCGGAGCAGGCCTTCAACATCATCTATTCCTCCGGCACCACCGGCGCGCCCAAGGGCATCGTCCATCCGCAGGGGTTGCGCGTGGCGCAGGTGGCGCGTTCGGCCCGGCTGGGCTATGGCGCCGACTCGGTCACGCTGCTGGCCACGCCGCTCTATTCGAACATCACGCTGACCGGCTTTTATCCGACGCTGGCGCTGGGCGGCACGCTGGTGTTGATGCGCAAATTCGACGCCGCCGACTACCTGCGCCTGGCGCAGCGTTGGCGCGCCACGCAAACGGTGATGGTGGCGGTGCAGTACCAGCGCCTGCTGGCGCACCCCGACTTCGACCGCAGCGACCTGTCGGCCTTCCGCATGAAGATCGCCGTCGGCGCGCCGTTTTCACCCGCCACCAAACTGGAAATGCTGCGCCGCTGGCCCGGCGGCCTGGTCGACCTGTATGGCTTGACCGAGGGCGGCGGCACCTGCGTCCTGATGGCGCACCAGCATCCCGACAAATTGCACACCGTCGGCCGGCCGGTGGAGGGGCACGATGTGCGCGTCATCGACGACGACGGCGGCGAATTGCCGGTGGGCCAGGCCGGCGAGATCGTCGGCCATTCGCCGATCATGATGAGCGGCTACCACAAGCTGCCCGGCCCGACGCTGGCCGCGATGTGGTGCGACGCCTCGGGCAAACGCTTCATCCGCACCGGCGATGTCGGGCGCTTCGACGACGACGGTTTCCTGACCTTGCTCGACCGCAAGAAGGACGTGATCATCTCGGGCGGGTTCAACATCTACCCCAGCGACATCGAGGCGCAGTTGGCGCAGCATGTCGACGTGGCCGAGGCCTCGGTCGTCGGCGTGCCTTCCGAGCGCTGGGGCGAAACGCCGGTGGCGTTTGTGGTGCTGCGCGCCGGGGCTGCGCGCGAGGCGCGCACGTTGTTGACCTGGATCAATGCGCGCGTGGGCAAGACCCAGCGCGTCACTGCGATCGAATTCACCGAAAGCCTGCCGCGCAGCGCCGTCGGCAAGGTGCTCAAGCGGGAACTCCGCGAGGCCTACCGCGGCGCGCCCGTCGTCATCACACCGCCACCGGCGCCTTGATGGCCGGATGAGGCTGGTAGCCGACGAACTCGAAGTCTTCGAGCGCGTAGTCGAAGATCGAAGCGGGCCGGCGCTTGATGGCCAGCGTCGGGTAGGCCAGCGGCTTGCGCGACAGTTGCAGCGCCACCTGCTCGGCGTGGTTGTCGTAGAGGTGGCAGTCGCCGCCGGTCCAGACGAAGTCGCCCAGCCCCAGGTCGCATTGCTGGGCCAGCATGTGGGTCAGCAGCGCGTAGCTGGCGATGTTGAAGGGCACGCCCAAAAAGATGTCGGCGCTGCGCTGGTAGAGCTGGCACGACAGCCGGCCCTGGGCCACGTAGAACTGGAACAGGGCGTGGCACGGCAGCAGCGCCATCTTCGACAGCTCGGCCACGTTCCAGGCGCTGACGACGATGCGGCGCGAATCGGGGTTGGTCCTGAGTTGTCTCAGCACCTCGGCTATCTGGTCGATGTGGCCGCCCTCCGGCGTCGGCCACGAGCGCCATTGCACGCCGTACACCGGGCCCAGGTCGCCGTCCGGCGCGGCCCATTCGTCCCAGATCGTGACGCCGCGCTCCTGCAGCCAGCGCGCGTTGCCGTCGCCGCGCAAGAACCACAGCAGCTCCAGGACGATGGCCTTGGTGAACAGCTTCTTGGTCGTGACCAGCGGAAAGCCTTCGTTCAGGTCGAAGCGCATCTGGTGGCCGAACACGCTCTTCGTGCCGGTGCCAGTGCGGTCGGCCTTGGCGACGCCGTGCAGCTGCACATGGCGCATCAGGTCTTCGTACGGGTGGCGAAGGGGGCGGTCAAGGTCCACGTCAGTACGCTCCGAAAAGGGTGTCGAGCGCTTCGAGCACCAGGGTCCGGCTGTCGGCGAGGTTGGTGACGGCCTTGCGCAACTCTCGGGTGGGCACGGCACCGAGGGCCGCCGTGTCGAGCACCACGTTGCCACCGGCCACCACCACGAGGGGATTGAGGTTGCGCGCCCGGGCGCCGAAGGCAGCTTCCTTGCGCAGCGGAATCACCACTCGGGTGCCCAGGGCGTCGATGTAGTCGTTCTGCACATCGAGGAAATAGGGCGTGTGCTTGCGCTCGGCCGCCACCGGATTTGCGAACACGTCGAAGCGTGCCACGGCGTCAACGCCCCTTCATGAAGCTGCGGTAGCGCGCCAGCGGCAACCCTTCGCGCTCGACGCGCGTGTTGTAGTCGGCAATGGCGTCCTGGTTGTCCTCGTTCCACTTGGCCCAGTAGCGGCGCTTCACTTCTTCAGCAAGCAAGGCGTCGACCGTTTGCGACAGGTTCAGCCCCAGTTCGCGCGCCATGTCGAGCACGTCGCTGCTCAGGCTCAGGTTGGTGGCTCGCTTGGGGGAGGGTTCGCTGCGCAGCATGTTCGGCTTCCATTGCGTATGCGCATGGATTATGCACGGACATCCCGCGACTCGGCCCGCGCGCCCTCGCGCGCGCGCTGCGTTGAGGCCCGGCCTCAGGCCGCCGGTTCGCGCAGCAGGATCTCCACGCGGCGGTTGCGCGCGCGGCCCGTGTCGGAGGTGTTGTCGGCCACCGGCTCGCGCTCGCCGCGGCCGGCGGTCTCGATCCGGGCGGACGACACGCCGCGCGTGGACAGGTAGTCGCGCACGCTCTGCGCGCGGTCCAGCGACAGCGGGTTGTTGACCGAATCCGAGCCGGTGCTGTCGGTGTGGCCGATGATGGTGATGCGCGCGTTCAGGTCGTCGCGCAGGCTGGCGGCAAACGGGTCGAGCACGCCGCGCATCGCCGGGCGGATGGCGGCGCTGCCGGTATCGAAAGAAACGTCGTTGGGGATGTTCAGCTTCAACTGGTTGTCCTGGGTGCGGCTGACTTCCACGCCGGTGCCGCGGGTGGCCTGCTCCATCGCGATGCGACGGTCTTCCTGGCGCTTGGACCAGACGTTGCCCGCCACCGCGCCGAGCGCGCCGCCGACCACCGCACCGGTGCCGGCCTTGCCGCCGGTGGCCGAGCTGAGCACGGCGCCCGCCACCGCGCCGATGCCGGCGCCTTTGGCGGTGCCCTGCTGGCGTTCACTCATGCTTTCGCAACCGGCCATCAACATGGATGCCGCGGCGACGCTGCCCAGCACCATTGAAAATCTCGAAACCTTGGTCATGATCGACTCCTGTGACAAAACATTGCGGGCACGGCACCCGTGCACGGTCGATTCTGCGAGGCGATGCGCCAGTTCGATGTAGGAAACGGCAACACCCTGGCGTCGGACGAAACCGCCTGTCACCGCCGCGTTGCGGTGGACCCACGGTGCCTGGAACTTCGCGTCAGCGGTCGAACTGCAACGCCGCCAGGCGCGCGTACAAACCCCCCGACGCGCTGAGCTGCGCATGGGTGCCGGTCTCGACGATCTCGCCGGCCTCCATCACCACGATGCGGTCGGCCCGCTGCACGGTGGACAGGCGGTGCGCAATGACGACGGTGGTGCGGTCTTTCATCGCCGACTCCAGCGCCGCCTGCACCATGCGCTCGCTCTCGGCGTCGAGCGCGCTGGTGGCTTCGTCGAGCAGCAGCAGCGGCGGGTTCTTCAGCATCGCGCGGGCGATCGAGATGCGTTGGCGTTGCCCGCCGGACAGACGCACGCCGCGCTCGCCCAGGAAGGTCTTGTAGCCCTCGGGCAGCGCGCTGATGAAGTCGTGCGCGAACGCGGCCCGTGCGGCGGCCACCACCTCGGCGTCGCTGGCCTGCGGGCGGCCGTAGCGAATGTTTTCAAAGGCGTCGGCCGAGAAGATCACGCTGTCCTGCGGCACGATGCCGATGCGGTCGCGCAGGCTTTGCAGCGTCACTTGTTTGATCGGCACGCCGTCGAGCACCACCTGGCCCTCGGCGACGTCGTAGAAGCGCAGCAGCAACTGGAACACCGTGCTTTTGCCGGCGCCGCTGGGGCCGACCAGCGCCACGGTTTCGCCCGGGTTCACATGCAGGTTGAAGTGCGACAGCGCCGCGGTGCGCGGGCGCGAGGGGTAGCGAAACGTCACGTCCCGCAGCGCCACCGCCGAGCCGCCGCTTGTCGCCGCCAGCGCGACCGGCCGGGCCGGCGAGCCGATCGGCGAGCGCGTGCCCAGCAGCTCCATCAGCCGCTCGGTCGCGCCGGCCGCGCGCAGCAGGTCGCCATAGACCTCGGCCAGCACGGCCACGCCGCTGACCAGGATGATCACGTAGACGACGGTCTGCCCCAGGTGGCCGGCGGTGATGTCGCCGCGAATCACCGCCTGCGTGCCCTGGTAGAGCCCCCACAGCAGCGCCCCGAAAGTGGCGGTGATGATGAAGCCCACCAGCGCCGAGCGCATGCGCGTGCGCTTGATCGCGGTGCTGAAGGCGTTGGCGGTCGACGCGTCAAAACGCTGCGCCTCGCGCTGCTCGCCGTTGTAGCTTTGCACCACCGGAATGGCGTTCAACACCTCGGCCGCGATGGCGCTGGAGTCGGCCACCCGGTCCTGGCTGGCGCGGCTGAGCTTGCGGATGCGCCGGCCGAAGTAGAGCGAGGGCAGCACCACCAGCACCAGGATGCCCAGCACCTGCGTCATCACGTAGGGGTTGGTGATGATCAGCATGGCCATCGCGCCGATGCACATCACGGTGTTGCGCAGGCCCATGCTCAGGCTCGAACCGACCACCGTCTGCACCAGCGTGGTGTCGGTGGTCAGGCGCGACAGCACCTCGCCGGTCTGGGTGGTCTCGAAGAACTCCGGGCTCTGCTTCACCACATGCGCATACACCGCGTTGCGCAGGTCGGCGGTGACGCGTTCGCCCAGCCACGTGACCATGTAGAAGCGCAGGGCCGAGAACAGGCCGAGCGCCGCGCCGACGCCGAACAGCGCAAAGAAGTGCTCGCGCAAGGCCATCACGCGCGCACCCGGGTCGGTGGCCACCAGCCCCTCGTCGATCAACGACTTCAGCGCCACCGGGAACACCAGCGTGCTCACCGCCGCCATCACCAGGAACAACACGGCCAGCGCGATGCGGCCGCGGTAGGGTCGCAAGAAGGGCAGCAGCCCGCTGAGCGAGCGGACGTTCTTGGGCGGCGCGGGGGTGGTCATCGGCCAAGTTTATGGGCAAGCCTTGGCGCGCCGGTGGACCCGACGCACCGGGCTGCCAAGGGCCTATTGCGCCCGTTTGAAGTCGATGAAGCCGCGCTCGGCGTCGACGCTGACCAGCGTGACCCGGACCGCGTCCCCAACGTCCAGGCCGGCATCACCCTGGACGACGCGGCCTTCGACGGTGGGGTTGGCGGTGCGAACCCAGGTGCCCTTGTCGGACGCGCCGGTCACGATGGCCTGGAACGAATCGCCGATGCGCGGCGCCAGCAGCATGGCCGCGGCCGACTTGCGCACCTGGCGCTCGACCTTGTTGGCGTTGTCTTCCTGCAGCGTGCAATGGCGCGCCAGGGCATCGAGTTCGGCGTCGCTGTAGGGCGGCGCGGCGCCGGCCAGCGCCGCCTTGATGAGGCGCTGCGTCGCGAGGTCGGGGAAGCGCCGGTTCGGCGCGGTCGAATGGGTGTAGTCGCTGACCGCCAGGCCGAAGTGCCGCACCGCGTTGGCCTGGCCGGCGCGCCTGGCCACGTATTCCCCCGAGCCGAGCAATTTGACGACGGCGAGCGACAGGTCGGGGAACCGCGCCGGGTCGGCCAGGCGTTGGCGCGTCAGCATGGCGTTGAGCGCCGCCGCGCTCGGCTCGGCCGGCAGGCGCTCGCCCAGGGCCGCGGCCAGCACGACGATGCGGTCCCAGCGGCGCGGCGAACTGAGGTAGCGCCGCAGCGAAGGAAAGCCCTTGCCATCGAGGAAGCGCGCGGTCACGCCGTTGGCGCCGATCATGAACAGCGAGATCAACTCCTTGGCGCGGTTCTTCTCGTCCGGCCGCAGGTCGGTGAGCACACCGTTCTCGAACACCGGGCGGGCCGTCGGCGTGGCCAGGTTGAGCGCCCCGCTGCGCCGTTGCTGCCGCATCAGCGCCTGCGCGACCCGGTCCTGCAGGCGCAATTGTTCATCGAGCCCGGCCAGCGCCTGCAGCTTGGCCGGCGCCGGCGCCAGGCCGTCGAGCCAGGCCGCGACGCTGTCGTAGCTGAGCTGGGCCCGGCTCAGCACGACGCCGGCGTAGACGTCCGACTGGCTCAGCGTGCCTTCGGCATCGACCACCATCTCGACCACGATCGCGAGCCGCTCCTGGCCCTCGTTCAACGACGTGAGGTCGGTCGACAGGCGTTCCGGCAGCATCGGAAAGATGCGCGCCGCCGTGTACACCGACGTGGTGTTGTGGCGCGCATGGTCGTCCAGCGGCGCGCCCAGCGGCACCGCGCTTTCGACGTCGGCGATGGCGACCAGGAGCCTGACGCTGTCGCCGGCCAACGCCTGGGCGACGGAGAGCTGGTCGAGGTCGCGCGA
>JAYSVE010000086.1:0-2336 GCA_043718725.1 Methylibium sp. | reverse complement strand
ACGAAGTCGTTGCCCGCGCCCTGCATCTTGGTGAAGCGCACTTTCATCGGTCAATTATCGCTGGCCGTATAGAGGGCGGGCTGCCCGACCGGGCGGGTCTTGAAGCGCTTGTGGGCCCACAAGTACTGGGCCGGCTGGGCGCGGATCTCGGCCTCGATCCAGCGGTTGATGCGCGCGGTATCGGCAAGCGCGTCGTCGCTGGGAAAGTCGTCCCAGGGCGGCAAGAACCGAACCCGGTAGCCCTGCCCGCCCGGCAGCATGGTCGCGACCACCGGTTGCACCACCATGTTCAGCGCGCGCGCCATGCGCGAGGGGGCCAAAAGCGTGGCGGCCGGCACGCCGAAGAAGGGCACGAAGGCGGCATCGCGCGCGCCGAAGTCCATGTCGGGCAGGTTGAAGAAGGCCGTGCCGCGGCGGATGGCCCGCAGCAAGGGCTTGGCCGAGTCGCTGCGCGGAAACACCTCGCCCTGGCCGAATCGCAGCCGCCCGCGGCGGATCGCGGCGTCCATCACCGGGTCGCTTTGCCGCTGGTAGATCGAGGCGACCCATTGTTTCTGGAACAACTGCGTGGCCGCGCCGGCCACGTCGAGCGCCATGAAGTGCGGCACCAGCCACATGACGGCGCGATCGCTGCGCTCGGCCAGATGCACGTCGCCTTCGACATGGATCAGGCGGCGCAGCCGCGCCGGCCCGGCCCACCACAGCAAACCGCGCTCGACGATGCTGCGCCCCAGCCACTGGAAATGCTCGCGCGCCAAGGCACGCCGGCGGTCGCTGGCCTGCCCGGGGAAGCAAAGCTCGAGGTTGCGCAACACGACCCGCCGGCGCGACGCCGCCGTCGCATACAGCAGCAGCCCGATGGAGCGCCCCACCCCCGCCAGCAGCGGCAGTGGCAACCCGTGCAACAGCCACAGCGCGGCCAGCAGGAATCGAGCGCCCAACAATCGTTCCCTCGGGTTAGGACGGCGCAGCCTCACCGTCGACCGACGCACGCGGCGGCTTGTAGCGGTTGTAGCCCCACAGGTACTGCTGCGGGCACTGCAGGATCAGCCGCTCCATGGCGCGATTGATGGCCGCGGCGGATTCTGCCTGAGCGCCCTGATCGGCCGGCAGGGCTTCGTCGAACGCGCAAAAACGCACCGCATAACCCGCCCCGCGCGGCAGCCGTTCACCCCAGACCAGCAGCGGCACGGCACCGGTCTGCTGCACCAGGCGCGCGGCCAGTGTCATCGTGTAGGCGGGCTGGCCGAAGAACGGCGCCCACACGCCCATGCCCTCGGGCGGCACCTGGTCGGGCAGCAGGCCGACCGCCTCGCCGCGGCGCAGCGCGCGGATCAACTGGCGCACGCCGGCCAGGGTGGCCGGCACCGCCGCCAGGCCGGGGCGGGCGCGCGAGCCGTCCATCAACGCGCGCAACCAGGCCTGGCGAGCCGGTCGGTACAGCACGGTGATCGGGCCCTGGCGCGCCGCAAAGCGCTCGGCGATGGCCTGCGCGGTGACTTCGAAGCAGCCCATGTGCGGCGTCAGGAAGACGATGCCGCGACCCTGCGCATGCGCGGCCTCGACCAGGTCGTCGCCATGCAACACCAGCGCCGGGCCGACCGGCAGGGTCTCCGGGCGCAACCACAGGAACGGCAACTCCAGGGCCATGCGACCGGCTTCGGCGATCGCCGGCCGCAGCGCCGCTTCGGGCACACCGGCCAGCTTGGCATTGGCCCGAAAGCGTTGCCGGTAGCCGGGCGACAGGCCATAGCTCAGCCAGCCCAGAAAACCGCCCAGACGGTGCAGAAGCCACAAAGGACGGCGGGAGAGCCATCGGACCAGCGCGGACATATTTCTATAATCGACGTGTCGCCGAGTTAATTGAACTACTTGCGGGGCGATGCAAACACCGTGAAACGCGGTGCTTTGCCGGGCAGCGAACACCGTCGCGGCTCAACAAATTCTGCTAAAGCGTTCGCCGCTGCTCCAAAGAATCCAGGCCGGCAACGCAACGTGCAACCTGAGTGATTTTTACATTGGAGTTCCAAGTGGCCGCTGATTTCCTTTTCACCTCCGAATCCGTCTCGGAAGGGCACCCCGACAAGGTGGCCGACCAGATCTCCGACGCGATTCTCGACGCGATCTTCAAACAAGACCCGCGTTCGCGTGTGGCCGCCGAAACCCTTTGCAATACCGGCCTGGTGGTGCTGGCCGGCGAGATCACGACCAACGCGCATGTCGACTACATCCAGGTGGCGCGCGACACCATCAAGCGCATCGGCTACGACAACACCGAATACGGCATCGACTACAAGGGCTGCGCGGTGATGGTCTGCTACGACAAGCAGAGCAAC
>JAYSVE010000850.1:0-2916 GCA_043718725.1 Methylibium sp. | reverse complement strand
GGCGTTGGCGCCTGCGCCCGGCGCCAGCGCCTCTTGCAAGCCGTCGGCAATGCGCGACGCCACGTCGCTGGCCACGCCTATCGTCAGGCACAAGCGCTCGAGAGCGGCCAACTGATCGGGCAGCACCTTGCCCTGCGGGTCGATCGGGTCGATCAGGTTGCGCAGGTTGTAGCGCGCCTGCGAATCGGTGATGCTGCCGGACAAAAAGGCGTCCGGCGCGTCGTCGGTGTTGTCCTTGTCGGCGGCCAGAAAGGTGGACAGCCGGGCCTCGGCCAACGGCACGGCCCAGGGCTCGCTCAAGGAGGTGGGCCGCCGGGAGAGGGCGTCTTCGCGCAGGATCAGGCGGGCCCAGTCAAGGGCGCCGCCAAGAATCCATGCGGCCTGGGTTCTTGCCCGCTCGGCGGCCTCCACCTGCACGGCGCGCCATTGCTGCCACACCATGCCGGCCGAGAGCGTTACGACCAGTGTGACGATGATCATCGCCATCAGGATCGCCGCACCGCGCTGCGGCTGGCGTCTGGTGGCAGGGTTGCGCGGCAGCCTGGGCATGGGCGTTCAGGGCAACAGCTGGGTGTCGCGGATCAGGCTGCCACTGTGGCCACTGTCCGGTGCGAAATTCAATACCAGGCGCACGCCGCCAGGCAGCGCGGTGCGAGACGGGGTCATCGTGCCGGCCACGGGCGGCGCCAGGTTGCCGGTCGATTGGGCATTGGTCCAGGCGTTGCCGACGAAAAAATAGAGTTGCCACTGGGCGACGCCGGACAAGGTCCGCAGTTGACCCGGCTCGCTGCCCTGGAACTGCTGGCTGCGCAGCCAACTGTCCTGCAGCGCGGCGCTGGTGGTGACGGGCGGGCCGGCCCAGCGCAGCCACTGGTTGCCGTTGTCGCCCGGACGCAGCGACCAGACGACGAGTTGCAAGCCCCCCGCGCTGCGGCGGGTCAGGCGCAATGCGGCGCCGTCAAAACTCAGGCCGGAGGGTACCGCGGTGGTGTCCTGCAAGGCGGCCAGGTCCTGGTCCCATTGCGCGATCACGGTGTTGAGCCGCAGCGAACGCTCAAGGCGATCCTGGTTCGAATCGCGCGCGCGGACGATGCCGTCGACGCCTTGCCAGGCCATCACCGCCATGATGGCCATCACCATCAATGCCACCAGCACCTCGACCAGCGTGAAGCCGGACCTGGTTTGACGCCGCATCAGAACTTCCCCAGGATGGTGGACAGGCTGAGGATGTGCTGGTCGTCTTCGTCGACGATGCGCGTGTCGACACGACGAAAGTTCGGGTTGGGCGTCGGGCGGATGGCGAGCTTGCCGCGATAGGTCTTGCCGAGTTGTTCGCAGACGAATTCGGAGTCGCCGATCCCGGGGTACTGATGTGTCAGCTTCATGCCGGTGAGGTGGTTGTCGGCGCACCATTGCGCGGCGATGACGTCTGCCAGACGCTGGGTGTTGCCGGTCAGCGCGCCGGCCGCCTTGATGCCCGCGCCGAGCGTGACCGCCACAACGGTCAGTGCGACCAGCACCTCGATCAAGGTAAAACCGCGCGATGCCGGAGTCATCAACGTGCCGCCTGACTTTATTCCGATGTGACCACGAAGGGCCCGAGCCCGTCGGTGCCCAGCAGCAAGCGCTGCTCGCCGAGTTTGAGGACGATGCGTTGAGCGCCGATCAGTGGCTCCGGTCCGAGTGGCACGGCGCGGGCGCCGACAACCTCGGCCGTCACGCCCTCGGTCAGCCAACGCGCCGGCAGGTCACTGGATTCGGGCAGGCCGACAAACCGAAAACCTTCCCCACCCGCTTGCGCGGAGTTCGGTTCCCAGTAAGCCGCCAAGCCCGAGGCGCGCGCTTCTGAACGCGCGCCTTCAAGCAACGCCGCCAGACGCGCCGCTTCATGCTCCAGCCGCGTGGCGGACGGATCGCGCAATGCCAGCGTCGCCACGGAACTGGCGATGGCGATGATCACGACCACCACCAGCAGCTCAATCAGCGTGAAGCCGGCCTGGTGCTTCTTCACATGCGGCCCCGCGTCATTGCCAGGAGCCGACTTCAGCGTTTTTGCCTTCTCCGCCGATGACGCCGTCGGCGCCAAGGCTGTAGATGTCGACATCGCCTTTGAGCCCCGGGCTGGCATATTGGTAGGGGCGGCCCCAGGGGTCGTTCGGCAATTTGTCCAGGTACGGCTTCCAGTTGGGTGGCGTGATGCCGGCCGTCGGCTTGGCCACCAGCGACTGCAGGCCCTGGTCGCTCGTCGGGTAGCGCTGGTTGTCGAGCTTGTAAAGCTTGAGCGCCTGCATCAGGTTGTTCACGTCGGTGCGCGCGGCGGTCACGCGCGCATCGTCGGCGCGGTCCAGCACATTGGGCACGATCAACGCGGCGAGCACGCCGATGATGACCAGCACCACCATCAATTCGATCAGGGTAAAGCCACCAACGCGCCGTGAGCGGCGTGATTTCCGATTCATCTGCAACATCATGAAGATTTCCCGCCTGCGCGGCGTCTGGAGTTGTGAGTCGGTTGAATCATAATCAATGCATGTCGGTACGAGTGTGCGCGTTTGTGATCTGGGCCATGGTGGCCGCCTCCGCGGTTTTTTGGGGGCTGCGCCTGTTCGTGCGTGCGGCCGATGCACCGTCACATGCGGTTCCTGTCGGTGGCGTGGTCGCGGTGCGCGGCGATTTGTCGCGCCTGCTCGGCGCGGCGCCCGTCGCGACGCTGGCCGCGCCGGTGGCGAGTCCGGAAGTGACGTCCCGGTTTCGCCTGGTGGGCGTCATGGCGCCGCGAAAAAGTTCCAAGGCCACACCGTCGGGCCAGGGCGTTGCGCTGATTGCCGTTGACGGCAAACCGCCGAAGGCCTATGCGGTCGGGGCGCGACTCGATACCGATCTGGTGTTGCAAACCGTCAGTTTGCGCTCGGCCTC
>JAYSVE010000849.1:0-2918 GCA_043718725.1 Methylibium sp. | reverse complement strand
CCCACGACGCGCCGCGCTTCGCGCGCGAGGCGGCGGAGCTGAGCGCACGCCTCGGGCGCGGCGAGGAGATCAGCGCGATCGCCCGCGCCGCCTACGCGCCCATGGACGGCGCCGCGCTGCTGGCCGATTGGCGGCTTCGTCATGCTGCCTTGGTCGCGGCGCTCGCGGCACTCGACCCGAAGGCCCGACTCGCCTGGTATGGGCCGACGATGAGCAGCCGGTCGTTCGCCAGCGCGCGCCTGATGGAAACCTGGGCCCACGGCCAGGACATCTGGGATGCGCTGGGCCGGCGCCGCCCCGCCAGCGCACGGCTCAGGCACATCGCCCATCTGGGCGTGACGACCTATCGCTGGACCTTTGTGAACCGCGGACTCGCGGCGCCGGAGGTCGCGCCCTTCGTGGCCCTGCGGGCGCCGGACGGCAGCGCATGGACCTGGGGCGACCCGGCCTGCGAACACCGCGTCGCCGGCACGGCCGAGGACTTCTGCCTGCTCGTGACCCAACGCCGCCACGTCGACGACACGGCCCTGCGGTACAGCAGCGGCCCGCTCGACGCATGGTTGCGCACGGCGCAGTGTTTTGCCGGGCCGCCGGCCGAGGGTCCCGCGCCAGGTGTGCGCAGAATCGCGTACGCATGACGGTGAGCGCCGCCGGCGACATGCTGTCGCTGGCCCAGCGGGCCGAGATCGAACCGCTGCTGCGGGCGCGCTGGGGCGCGCAAGATGCACCCGAAGACACCCTGTCGGATCCCTGGTTCGCCAACCTCTATTTGTTTCGTGCGGCCCATCGCTGGCGCCTGGTGCGCGGCGCGCACCCGTGCATTGAAGGGCTGGCCTACGATGGCGCGCGCCTGTTGCTGCCGCTGTTCGACCTGCAGGGCGCGCCCGTCGGCGCGTTGCGGTCGCTGCTGGCCGGCAGCGCCTTCTTTGCGCCCTTGAGCGATGCGCAAGCGGCGCGGCTGGACCCGGACGTTTTCGTTCTCAGCCAGTCCCGCGCCGATGCGGACTATCTCTACCGCGCCGACTCGTTCCGCCACTATCGCGGCACGCTGCTGCAAAAAAAGCGCAACCTCGTCAAGCAACTGATGGCCGAGCATGCCGTCGAGGCGCTGCGCTATACCGGGTCGCTGGCCGACGCGGCCGCGCAGGTCCTGCAGGGCTGGCTGGACGCCAAGGGCAGATTGGCGGGCGAGGCCGACGACGGGCCTTGCCGCGAGGCGCTGGCATTGGCCGAACCCCTGGGGCTGGAGGGGTGGCTGTTCCGGATCGAAGGCCGACCCGCGGGCTTCGTGCTGGCGCAGCGCATCCGTCCCGGCGTGGCGGTGATGCGCTTCGCCAAGGCATCGCCGGCCTTCAACGGGCTCTACCAGCACATGTTCCAACACCATGTGCGCAGCGACCCCGCCCTCCAATGGCTCAACTTCGAACAGGATCTGGGCCTCGCCAACTTTCGCCAGACCAAGATGTCCTACCGGCCGGCCGCCTTGCTCAGCAAACATCGCGTGAGCATTCGCGGCTGACCGGTGCACGCCAGCCCGTGGGCGCAAGATCCCGGGCTGGTGCTGTCTACACTGGCGGCCTCAGCTTCGCGATTGCCATGGCCCACCTCGAATCGAATCTCTCGTCAGGCAGCGACGCCTTCATCGCCAACCGCGACGGCATGCTGGCGCTGATCGAACGCGTCAGGCGCTACGAACGGCAGACGGCCGAACGCTCGGCGGCGTCGCGTCCCCGCTTCGACCAGCGCGGCCAGTTGCTGCCGCGCGAGCGCCTGGCGCTGCTGCTCGATCCTGGCACGGTCTTTCTGGAACTGTCGACGCTGGCCGGCCTGGGGCTGGACAACCCGGATCTCGACAAGAGCGCCCCGGGCGGCGGCGTGATCGCCGGCATCGGTGTCGTCTCGGGCATCCGCTGCATGATCACCGCGTCCGATTCGGGCATCGATGCCGGCGCGTTGCAACCCATGGGCCTGGACAAGCAGTTGCGCATCCAGGAACTCGCCATCGAGAACAAGCTGCCGTATGTGCAGCTCGTCGAGAGCGCTGGCGCCAACCTGATGGCCTACCGCGTCGAGGAGTTCATCCGTGGCGGCAACCTGTTCCGCAACCTGGCGCGCATGTCGGCGGCCGGCCTGCCGGTGGTGACGGTGACCCATGGCTCGTCGACGGCGGGAGGCGCCTACCAGACCGGCCTGTCGGACTACATCGTCATGGTGCGGGGCCGCTCGCGCGCCTTTCTGGCCGGCCCGCCGCTGCTGATGGCGGCCACCGGCGAGGTGGCGACCGAAGAGGAACTCGGCGGCGCCGAGATGCACACCGCCATCTCCGGCCTGGGCGACTACCTGGCCGAGGACGACCGCGATGCCATCCGCATCGCGCGCGAGATCGTCGCCACGCTCCATTGGCCGCGTGAGGGCGCCGCGCCGCGCAGCGCCAAGCCGCCGCGCTACAGCGCCGACGACCTGCTCGGCATCATGCCGATGGACCCCAAGCGGCCGGTGGACATGAAGGAGGTCATCGCGCGCCTGGCCGACGATTCCGACTTCCTCGAGTTCGGCGCGAACTACGGTTCGGCCACGGTTTGCGGCCACGTCCGGCTCGAAGGCTGGCCGCTGGGCGTCATCACCAACAATGGCCCGATCGACACGGCCGGTGCCACCAAGGCCACCCACTTCATCCAGGCCTGCTGCCAGTCGCGCACGCCGATCCTGTACCTGAACAACACGACCGGCTTCATGGTGGGCAAGGCCTTCGAGGAGGCCGGGATGATCAAGCACGGTTCCAAGTTGATCCAGGCGGTGACCAACGCCACGGTGGCGCAGATCACCCTGTACTGTGGCGCGTCCTTCGGTGCCGGCAACTACGGCATGTGCGGGCGCGGCTTCCATCCGCGCTTTTGCTTCAGTTGGCCCAACGCAAA
>JAYSVE010000848.1:0-2918 GCA_043718725.1 Methylibium sp. | reverse complement strand
AACCCGCGCGGGGTCAAGCGGAAGATGAGCGGCTACGCGGTCCGCCATCGAGGCGAGTTGCTCAATCAGAAGCACGCGCCGACGCCAGTGGCTCGTATATGAACAGTATTGGGGCTAGGGAGCAGCGCGGTCGGGCCGAGCAGCGCCGTGGCGGCAACGAAGTCTCGGCGGCTGCACAGAGCATCTTTCATGCCTTCAACTCCTTCAGAGATTCACGTCTCGATGTATTCATGACGCTCCTTCGACCTGACCCTCGTGGCCACGGGTTTTGCTTGCAAGAACCGCCCCCTGTACCACCTCCGGTACGCGGTGCGGAAGAACAAACGTGAACGTCGCACCTTGCCCCGGACTGCTTTCGACTCGGATCGTTCCGCCGTGCAACTCGACGAAGCGCTTCGCCAGCGCCAGACCCAGCCCGGTGCCTTCCGCCTTGCGCAGGTGGTCGCCCGCCGCCTGAAGGAATTCTTCGAACACCAGCGCCTGCTGGTCAGCCGCAATGCCCACGCCAGTGTCGATGACCGCGACCTCGACAGCGCCCGCCTGGCCGACCTTGACGTGCCGCGCGCGCAGCGTCACGCTGCCGCCCGCAGGCGTGAACTTGACAGCGTTCGACAGCAGATTGATCACGACCTGCTTGATCTTGCGCTGGTCGGCCACCCAGTCGCCCAGGCCGTCGGGCACATCGAGCGACAGTGAGAGCCCGTTGCGAATGGCACGCTCCCGTACCAGCATTGACGCGCTCTCCAGCAAGTCACCGAGGTCGAAGCTGGCCAGGTCCAACTCCATGCGGCCGGCCTCGATCTTCGACAGATCGAGGATGTCGTTGATCAGCGTCAGCAGGTGGTGGCCCGAGCTGTGGATGTCTTGCAGGTACTCGACCTGCTTGTCGTTCAGGTCACCGAACATTTTCTCGACCAGCACCTCCGAGAAACCGATGATCGCGTTAAGCGGCGTGCGCAGCTCGTGCGACATGTTGGCGAGGAACTCCGACTTGTGTCGGTTCGCTGCCTCAAGTTGTCGACTCTTGTCCTGGATTTCGTGGAACTGACGAGAGTTCTGGATCGCGATCACCGCCTGGTCGGCAAAAGCTTTCAGGAGCGCTATCTCCTTGTCGGTAAATGGGCTTACGGTGTCGCGGGTCACAAGAATGGTTCCTATGCCTTGCTCTTCCCACAGCATCGGCACCGCAGCGAATGAACGGGGGCCCGTGCGTTCGCAAATGCGCCGAGTGATCTCGGGGACACCCTCGTCCGACCGTACATCCCCAAAGCGAAGGACGCGTCGCTCGCGAATCGCGAGTCCGCTCGACGACGCTTCGAGTGGCATAGGGAAGTAGGCCGCGAGCGCGGCTTTCCCCTCCGCCGCCCCGCCGTACGCAGCGAGATAGAGGAGGCCGTCCTCACCGACCAGGTTGATCGTCATCGAATTCGACGCGAACAGGCGCATGCCGCTGTCAACAATGTGATCGAAAACGGGTTGTGCATCAGCCACCGAACTGCTGATGACTTGAAGAACCTCTGCAGTGGCCGCCTGCCTCTGGTAGAGGCGCCCAAGCTCGTCGCTCATGCGATTGAGGTTGCCCGCCAGCGCGCCGAGCTCGTCGCGATTGGGGACCACCAGCGGGCTGTTGAAATCTCCGGCCGCGATTTGGTCGAAACGCTCGCCCATCTTCCGCAGCGGATCGATCAGCGACCACAAGATGGCATAACCCAACGCCAGCGCCAGCGCGGTGCTGCCCAGCGCAAAGCCCACCACCCAGCGCACCGAGGTAGAGTAGCCGTCGTGGCTCTCGTCGATGCGTGCCAGCATGTCAGCCTCGGACTTGTTGACGAGTTCGTTCGTCAGGCGCTCCAGCCGTTCGGCCAACGGCCCGGCTCTCTCGATCTGCTTGCGACGGCCCTCGGCGACCTGGCCGGCGCGGACCAGCGCGATCACCTCACCGACCGCGGCGGTGAACGCCTCGTATTCGACGCGCACGCGCCGCAGCACCTCCGCCTCGTCTTGCGCCACGAACTTGAGCCGGTCGAGGGCATAGCCGAACTGGTTGAGCTGCCGCAGCGTGGCGTCGAGCGTGGCGGCATCGGGCTGCAGCATTGCGGTGGACACGCTGTACAGCTGCGACGTGGTGTTTTGCTGGATCTGCCGGTACGCCGCGATCTTGCGCTGCAGCTGCACAAAGTTTTCAGCCCGCTGGTTCAGCCGCCCCAGCTCGGCCAGGCTGACCGCGCCGATGGCGATCAGGAGCCCCACGATCGCCAAGAACGCCACCAGCAGCTTGGTGTTCACCGTGGCCGGCGCGCGCGCCATGGCCACGGGCAGCCATCGAAAAAGCGGCGCATTCATTCGCGCGGCACCGTCTGCGCGGGCCAACGGGCCGGAGTTGCGGCGGTATGATTCCAGGGCCTGTCGTCGTACCACGGAGCGCTGCCATGGGTGTAACGCTGCACAAACAATCCATCGCCGAATACCTTGCTTGGGAGAGCGAGCAACCCGGCCGCAACGAGTTCTGGCGTGGCGAAGTGTTCGCCATGGTGGGCGGCAAGCGCGGGCATGGGCGTGTGATCGCCAACCTCATGCGCCATATCGGCAACCACCTCGACGACACCGGTTGCCAGGTGTTCAGCGAAAACATGAAGGTGCAGATCAGCGAAGACGCGATGTTGTACCCCGATGTGTTCGTCACTTGCGACCGCGCATTCACCGCGGACCAGGCCGTGTTCACGGCGCCGGTGCTGGTCATTGAAGTGCTTTCGCCTTCGACGCAAGCCTACGATCGCAGCAAGAAGTTCGCGATGTACCGGCAGTTGGCGTCGCTGCGCGAGTACGCACTGATCGACCCCGACTCGCGCCGGGTAGAAGTCTTCAGGCCCGCCGAGGACGGCCATTGGAAGTTGTTCGACATGAGCGACGATGACGCG
>JAYSVE010000847.1:0-2930 GCA_043718725.1 Methylibium sp. | reverse complement strand
CGGAATCGAACAACCTGGCGATCAAGGGTGCGGCCCAGTTCTACAAGACGCGCGGCAAGCACCTCATCACCGTCAAGACGGAACACAAGGCGGTGCTCGACACCATGCGCGAGTTGGAGCGCCAGGGCTTCGAGGTTACTTACCTCGACGTGCAGGAGGATGGCCTGCTTGATCTGGACAAATTCCGTGCCGCCATTCGCGCCGACACTATTCTGCTGTCGGTCATGTTCGTCAACAACGAAATCGGCGTCATCCAGGACATCGCGGCCATCGGGGCGATGTGCCGAGAGCGCGGAATCATCTTTCACGTCGATGCCGCCCAAGCCACGGGCAAGGTCGCGATTGACCTTGCCACACTGCCGGTTGACTTGATGAGCCTGGCCTCGCACAAGACCTATGGCCCGAAGGGCATAGGCGCCTTGTATGTGCGGCGCAAACCGCGGGTGCGCATCGAGGCCCAGATGCACGGCGGTGGGCACGAACGAGGCATGCGCTCCGGCACATTGCCCACGCACCAGATCGTTGGCATGGGTGAAGCCTTCCGGATTGCACGCGAAGAGATGGGCACCGAAAACGAACGGGTGCACATGCTGCAACAGCGCCTCATCAACGGTTTGAAGGACATCGAGCAGACCTTCCTCAACGGACACCCGGACAAGCGTGTTCCGCACAACGTGAACATGTCGTTCAACTTTGTCGAGGGTGAGTCACTCATCATGGGCATCAAAGGCATCGCGGTGTCGTCGGGTTCGGCGTGTACCTCGGCCAGTTTGGAGCCGAGCTATGTGCTTCGAGCGTTGGGCCGCAGCGACGAATTGGCCCACTCCAGCCTGCGCATGACCATTGGCCGATTCACGACCGTTGAAGAGATCGACTACGTCGTGACGACGCTCAAGGACCGGGTCGCCAGGCTGCGGGAGCTGTCTCCGTTGTGGGACATGTACAAAGAAGGGATCGATATCAGCACGATCCAGTGGTCGGCACATTGAGCGTCACAGCGGAACATTTTCCAGGAGCATTGACATGGCATACAGCGAAAAGGTAGTCGAACACTACGAGAACCCGCGCAACGTGGGCTCTTTCGACAAGGGTGACGACACGGTCGGTACCGGCATGGTGGGCGCGCCCGCTTGCGGCGATGTGATGAAACTGCAAATCAAGGTCAACCCGGTCACCGGCCTGATCGAGGACGCAAAGTTCAAGACCTATGGCTGCGGTTCCGCGATTGCGTCGAGCTCGCTCGTGACCGAGTGGGTCAAAGGCAAGTCGCTGGACGAGGCGCTGACGATCAAGAACACGCACATCGCCCAGGAGTTGGCGCTTCCGCCGGTGAAGATTCATTGCTCCATCCTGGCCGAAGATGCCATCAAGGCGGCGGTGAACGACTACAAGGCCAAGATGCTGAGCCCCAACCTGGCCGGCAAACCGGCACATTGAGAATGGCTGTCACTTTGACCGAAGCGGCGGCCCGCCATGTCACGCGCTACATCACCAAGCGCGGCAAGGGCGTGGGCGTTCGCCTGGGCGTGAAGACGACGGGATGTTCCGGCCTGGCCTACAAGATTGAATACGCTGACGCGCTCACGCCCGAGGATGTGATCTTCGAAGGCCATGGCGTCAAGGTTCTGGTCGATCCCAAGAGCCTGCCGTACATCGACGGGACGGAGCTCGATTTCGTGCGCGAAGGCTTGAACGAGGGGTTCAAGTTTCACAACCCCCGCGAGAAGGACCGTTGTGGCTGTGGGGAATCCTTTCGCGTTTGACAAGCTCCGCCGCGACACCAGGCGCGGCCGAAGGTCGCGCCTTTTTCTTGTCCCCTTTTGTCGCAGCGGCAGCCCATGAAACTCGACAGTGACGACTTCGAACTGTTCGGGCTGGTGCGCCGCTTCGACGTGGATCGACAGGATTTGGACCAGCGCTGGCGTGACCTTCAGGCAAAGGTGCATCCGGATCGATTTGCCGCCGAAGGCGCCGCCGGGCAACGCGTGGCGATGCAATGGGCGGTCCGGGTGAACGAGGCGTACGAGCGTCTGAAAGACCCGCTGCGGCGCGCAGCCTATGTCTGCGAGCTTCACGGCACGCCCATACAGGCAGAAAGCAACACGGCCATGCCGGTGGACTTCCTGATTCGTCAGATGGAATGGCGGGATGCACTGGCCGAAGCGCGCGAACTGGGACAGATTGAGGTGTTGGGTGCCGAGGTCGCCGCGCACCGCGAACAGGCGCTGCGCCAACTTGGACGTTTGCTGGACCAGCGGCGGGACTTCGCGGCCGCCGCGGAGTTGGTCAGGACATTGATGTTCGTCGAACGCTTTGGGCAGGACATCGAACACCGACTGGAAGCATTGGAAAGCTGACAAGAACATGGCACTCCTTCAGATTTCTGAGCCCGGTGGCGCTCCCGATCCGCACCAGCGGCGCATCGCGGTGGGCATCGACCTGGGCACGACCCATTCCCTGGTGGCGGCCGTGCGCAACGGCGTGGCCGAATGCCTGCCCGACGACGCCGGCCGGGTGATCCTGCCGTCGGCGGTGCGCTACCTGCCCGGCGGCCGGCGCCAGATCGGCGCTGCGGCCCTGGCCGACGCGGCGATGGACCCCGTCAACACCATCCTGTCGGTGAAGCGCTTGATGGGCCGCGGTTTCGCCGACATCGGCCAGCGCGAGTCTCTCCCCTACGAATTTGTCGACGCGCCCGGCATGGTGCAGATCCGCACGGTGGATGGAGTGAAGTCGCCCGTCGAGGTCTCGGCCGAGATTCTCGCCGCGTTGCGATTTCGGGCCGAGGACACTTTTGCTGACGACCTGTTTGGCGCGGTGATCACGGTGCCGGCGTATTTCGACGACGCTCAGCGCCAGGCCACCAAGGACGCGGCGCGCCTGGCGGGACTGAACGTGTTGCGCCTCATCAGTGAACCCACCGCCGCGGC
>JAYSVE010000846.1:0-2934 GCA_043718725.1 Methylibium sp. | reverse complement strand
AGGGTCTGCGGGGGTCGGTGACCCATGCGACGCTCTGCGCAGGCGGCAAAGCGCGGCGTCGTCCGCGAAAATGGCGTGTGACACACTATGAATTGAGGCGCCGAAAAGTGCCGTTGACCACGGTCAAGAATCGAAAAACATTTCGTCGCAGAGCGGCCACCAGGACGATCGGATCGGGAAACTTGCAATGACCAGTTTGGCGCAGCATCCGCAGTGCAACGTCATCCGGCTTCAGTTGCGGCAGAACGCCGTGCTGCAAGACCTGGGCGACCCGGACCGCGCCGAACTGGAAGCGCGCCTGGAGATCGTCGACGGGCACAAGGGCGACGCGCTGCTGCCGCAAGGGGTGCACGAGATGGAGCAGTACTTCATCGTCGACGGCGTTCTCAAGCGGGTGGTCACCAACCCCCAGGGCAAGGAGTTAATTCTCCGATTCGCCGGCGAGCGCGACATGGAAACCAGCTACGCCGCCAAACGCCTGAACACGCCCACGCCCTACAGCATCGTCTGCGTCACCAAGGCCCGTGTCGCCAAATTGCCGATGCAGGACTGGATCGACTTCCTCGAGCGCCACGCCACCCTGAAGCAAGACTTCGAATACGCCGTGATGCGCTTGATGAGCGAGATCATGGCGCACACCATCACGCTGCACATGCTCGACGCAACCGGCCGCGTGCACCGCTTCCAGCGCAAGCACCCGGAGCTGTTCGAGAGCCTGCACAAGAAGGACCTGGCGAACTACCTGAATCTGTCGGCCGAGACCTTGAGCCGGCTCAAACATAGCGGGAAGATCTAGACCCCCGGCCTCACGCTCACCCGAGGCCAGACCGGTGCGCCCGGGTGGTTCAATCAATCGGGCGGACGGCGGCGAATTCGTCGGTGCGAGTGGGCACGAGTTTCTTCACCAGCCTCAACAACACCGGCCACAACAGCAGCACCAGGGCCAGCGTGGTGATGCTGCCCACCAGCGGGTTGGACCACATGATCAGCACGTCGCCTTGCGACACCAGCATGGCCTGGCGGAACGAGTCTTCGGCCTTGTCGCCCAGCACCAGGGCCAGCACCAGCGGGGCGAGCGGGTAGTCGAGCTTCTTGAAGACGTAGCCGATGATGCCGAAGCCGAGCATGTACCAGACGTCGAGCATGGCGCTGTGCACGGTGTAGGCGCCGATGGCGCAGATCACGATGATCACCGGCGCGATGATCGAGAACGGAATGCGCAGGATCGATGCGAACAGCGGCACCGTTGTCAGCACCACGATCAGGCCGACCACGTTGCCCAGGTACATGCTGGCGATCAGCCCCCAGACAAAGTCTTTCTGCTCGACGAACAGCAAGGGGCCGGGCTGAAGGCCCCAGATCAACAGCCCGCCCAGCAGGACGGCCGCGGTCGGCGAACCCGGAATCCCCAGCGCCAGCATCGGCAGCAGCGCGCTGGTGCCGGCGGCGTGGGCGGCGGTCTCCGGCGCGATCACGCCTTCGATCTCGCCCTTGCCGAAGTTGGCGCCATTCTTTGACATCTTCTTGGCCAGGCCATAGCTCATGAACGAGGCCGGCGTCGCGCCGCCCGGGGTGATGCCCATCCAGATGCCCACCAGGGCGCTGCGCAGCGAAGTGACCCAATAGCGCGGCAAGCGCTTCCAGGTTTGCAGCACCACCTTGGAATCGATCCTGGCGCTCTTGCCCGAAAACTTCAGGCCTTCTTCCATCGACAGCAATATTTCGCCGATGCCGAACAGGCCGATCACCGCGATCAAAAAGTCGAAGCCGCGCATCAGCTCGGGCTGGCCGAAGGTCAGGCGCAACTGCCCCGTCACCGTGTCCATGCCGACGGCGGCCAGCGCAAAGCCCAGCGCCATCGCCGCGAGGATCTTGAACGGCGAGCCCTTGCCCATGCCGACGAAGCTGCAGAAGGTGAGCAGGTACACCGCGAAGAACTCCGGCGAGCCGAACTTGAGCGCGAACCTGGCCACCAGCGGCGCCAGGAAGGTGATCATCACCACCGCCACAAAGGCGCCCACGAACGACGAAGTGAAAGCGGTTGTCAACGCCGCGCCGGCCTCGCCGCGCTGCGCCATCGGGTAGCCGTCAAAGGTGGTCGCGACAGACCACGGCTCGCCGGGGATGTTGAACAGGATCGAGGTGATCGCCCCGCCGAACAAGGCGCCCCAATAGATGCACGACAGCATGATGATCGCCGAGGTGGGCGACATCGTGAAGGTCAGCGGCAGCAAGATCGCCACGCCATTGGCGCCGCCCAGGCCGGGCAGCACGCCGATCAGCACGCCGAGGATGATGCCGACGAACATCAGGCCGATGTTCATCGGCGTCAGGATGACGCCGAAGCCCTGCATCAGGGCGGAGATCTCTTGCATGGACAGCGGTTCCTTGGAGGATCAATCGGTGGCCGCGACGCCGCGCGGCGCGCCGGGGTGGCGGCTCGGCCCCGGCTCGGCCTCAGTAGCCCAGGAATGCGAGCGGCTCCAACGTGCCCTTGAACAGCGGCACCTTGAACCAGACCTCGAACATCAGAAAGAAGACCGTGTTCACCGCCAGCGCGGCCAGCACGCTCTTGACCCAGGAGTACTTGCCCAGGACCACCATGAACAGCGCGATGTAGAGGGCCGACGCGACATAGAGCCCCAGGAAGCGCACCGCGCCGACGTAGAGCATCGCCGGCAGCAACACCGACAGCACGCGCTTGAGCTGCACCGAGTCGACGAAAACCGCAGCGTCGCGCTGCTTGCCCCAGACCGACTGCACCAGCGTGCCGACGCTGGAGGCAACGATGATGAGACCGACGTAGAACGGAAAGTAGCCGGCGCCCGGGCCGTCGCTGGTCC
Source organism: Methylibium sp. (assembly GCA_043718725.1). GTDB lineage: Bacteria > Pseudomonadota > Gammaproteobacteria > Burkholderiales > Burkholderiaceae_C > LGRD01. Next base: position 91 of record JAYSVE010000846.1, on the reverse strand, counting down.
AGCCCGCGCCGAGCTTGTAGCTCTGGTGGGCGACCACCACCCCGAGCAGCAGCAGCAGCGTGGCCACCACGGCCTCGACGCGGTAGGTGGG